>NZ_JAABLQ010000002.1:300000-501277 GCF_009915765.1 Pannonibacter sp. XCT-53 | reverse complement strand
AGAAAGTAGCGTACCTGCCGTAACTCTTGCTCCGCGCCAGGCCCCTCTCGAGACCCAGCCGCGCAAGAACAACGCCGGCCACGCTTCCCTTCCTTCAAAATCCTAATTGTCAAAGAACCTAACCAATCTCTCGGTTAGCCGTCCGAAGAACGAGGCCGCCTTATCCGGGTTTTCACGCCGGCAGTCAAGCCGCATTTTCCAGAAATTTCGGAGCGCAAGGCCCCGTCGCCAGCGACGTTGCCGCCGTCGATGAGCCAGCTTATAGGGGGCCAAACCCCAATCCGTCAATCGACAATTTTGAAAAAGTTCGACTTTCGACGGGCCTGCTCCCGCCCCTCTGTGGATAAGCTTGAGGCAAGCTCCGCAGACGCCGCAGAATTCCGCCGGTTTTTTCAATTCTTCAATATCAACAGGGTGTTAGGATGAATTTTCGTTAACCATGTTTGGTTGGCCGGCTCAGGTGATCACCCCCTCCTGGCTGATGTTTGGGCAGGCTTTGCCCATTTGCGCGGCAGCCGAATGCCGTCCGTCCACGCCGCCGTCACCCAAGCGTCACGGCACGTCCACAAAACTGCAGCGCAGTCAGACTAAGACCCCGGCATCTCGAACCGCCGTGCACCGGCAACCGGGGAGCAGCACCATGAACCGCCGCGAATTCCTGTCTCTGAGCAGCCTTACCCTCGGCACGACGCTTCTGGGCGGCCTCGCCCTGCCGCGTCTCGCCCTCGCCGCCGATGGCACCGTCTTCGTCTACACCGGCTCCGACCAGAACATCTCCGACTTCTGGACCAACATCGTCTTCCCGCGCTTCACTGCCGCCCATGGCGGCCTGGTGAAGATGGTCGACGCCGGCGACAATGCGGGCCTGCGCGCCATTGCCGACCGCACGCTGGCCGCGCTTGCCACCGGCACGGATCCGCAGATCGAGATCTTCGAGGCCTTTGACCCGCGCTTCCCCGCAGACGGCATCGCCCGCAACCTCTGGGTCAACTTCAAGGAAGCCGGCCTTGCCAACTATGGCAAGATCAACCCGGCCGCGATCGACAGCGACTTCTCCCTGCCCTATCGCGGCAGCCAGGTGCTGCTCGCCTATGATGCGACCAAGCTGAAGGCCGCTGACGCTCCCACCACCTGGGCCGACCTCGTCACCTGGATCAAGGCCAACCCGGGCCAGTTCATCTACAACCGTCCCGACAAGGGCGGGTCGGGCGGCAATTTCGTCCGCCGCGCCATCCATGAGGTGAACGGCCGCGACCCCAAGGCCTTCACCATCTCCAACTACACCGCCGAAGCGGGCGACAGGATGCTGCTGCCGGCCTGGGAGGTGCTGAAGGATCTCGCCCCGTATCTCTATGACAAGGGCGCCTACACCGGCGGCAACAGCCAGTCGTTGCAGATGCTCGGCCAGGGCGTCGTCACCATGGTCCCGGTCTGGTCCGACCAGGTGCTGCAGGCCATGGCCCAGGGCGTGCTGCCGGAGACCACCGGTCTGGTCCAGCTCAAGGACCTGGCCTTCTGCGGCGGCTTCTCCGCCATGACCATCCCGACCAACGCCGCCCAGCGCGACCGCGCCCTGCTGCTCGCCAACTTCATGCTGTCGGAAGAGATCCAGTCGCTGATCATTTCCGACCTCGGCGGCTTCCCGGGCGTGTCCTGGGACCATGTGGCCCCGGCGCTGCGCGAGAAATACGCCGCCGTCGTTCCGAACGAGATCCCGGTGTTCCCGTCGGGCGACTGGGCAACCGCCATCAACGATGGCTGGTACCGCAATGTGGCCCCGACGCTGACGCGCGGCTGACCGGATGACCGTCGCCGGTGCCACGGTGCCTGCCCGCCTGTCCGTCCAGAGGAAGAGGCCAACCGGCCTCCTCCTCGTCCTCTTTCCGGTCGGACTGCTGGGCTGGCTGATTGTCTATCCGATCCTCAATGCGCTGGTGACGACGCTGACGCTTCGGACCGACGAGGGGCTCGTGCTCTCGCTCGACAGCTATGTCGCGTTCTTCTCCGATCCCTACAGCCTCAACAACCTGGCCCTCACCTTCTGGACCACGGCGGTCTGCGCCGTGCTCCTCCTGGTGATCTGCCTGCCGATCGCCCTCTATCTGCGCTTCTCGCGCGGACCGCTCTCGGCCTATGTGCAGGCGCTGGCCATCTTCCCGCTGTTCGTGCCCTCGGTCATTCTCGCCTATGCACTCATCCGCACGCTGGGGCCGAACGGCATGGTCGACATCCTGCTCAACGCCGCCGGTCTGCCGAAACTGCCGAGCCCCTACCTGACCCCGTGGGGGCCGGTCATCGGCCTCGTCTGGGACAACATTCCGCTGACAGTGCTGATGCTGACGGCCGGTCTTGGCCAGGTCTCGGACAATGCGGTCGAGGCCGCGCGCGATGCAGGGGCAAGACCCCGCCACCTGCTCCTGCACATCATCCTGCCGCAGATCGTCAATGCGCTGCTCGTCGCGCTGGCGTTTGCGGTCCTCGGGATCTTCTCGTCCTTCACCCTGCCCTATGTGCTCGGCCCCGCTTCGCCGGAGCTGATGGGCCCCTACATGCAGCGCACCTTTGCCGACCTGATGCAGCCGCGCATGGCCATCACCCAGGCGGTCATCACCTTTGCCATCTGTGCCGTGTTCGGCGCCTTCTACGTGCGCTCCGTCATCCGCAGCCGGGAGGTGCGCTGATGCAGCCCCAGCCCGTCTCCCGGCCGCGGCCGCACACGGACTGGACCGGCATCGGCCTTGCCGTGCTCCTGTCCCTCGTCATCCTGGTGCCGCTGATCGTCGTGGCCATCTGGGCCTTCGCCGAGGTCTGGCGCTACCCCGCTTTGCTGCCGCAGAGCGTGGGCCTGCGCTACTGGGAGGCAACGCTGGCCCGCCAGGATGTCTGGAACGCCCTGTTCCTGTCCCTGCGCCTCTCGGCAACGGTCACGTTCCTGTCCGCGCTGATCTGCCTGCCGGCCGCCTATGCCTTCGCCCGCATGGACTTCCCCGGCCGCCAGGTGCTGCTCCTGTCCTTCCTCGCCACCCAGGCCTTCCCGAAGTTCGGCCTCCTGATCGCCGTCGCCGGCATCTTCCTCAGCCTCGGGCTGATCGCCACCTTCTGGGGCGTGGTGCTGATCCAGCTGGTCAACACCCTGATGCTGATGATCTGGGTGCCCGTCGCCGCGTTCCAGGCGGTCGACCGGCGGATGGAGGAGGCCGCGCGCGATGCCGGTGCCGGACCCTTGCGCGTGTTCTGGTCGATCACCCTGCCCCAGGCGGGACCGACGCTCTTTGCCGCGATCCTGCTCACCTTCATCAACACCTTCTACGAGACCGAGGGCGCCTGGCTGATCGGCGCGCCGATGCTCCAGACCATGCCGGTGCTGATGATCATCTTCATCAACAACCAGATGGTGATCCAGTATGGCGCGGTGCTGTCCGTGCTGCTCTGGGTCCCCTCCTTCCTTGTGCTGCTGTTCTCGCGCCGCCTGATCGGCTCGCAGAGCTTCGCCAGGGGCTTCGGCGTTTGACAGGAGACGGTGCATGGCACGACTGACGTTGTCCGGACTGACCAAGTCCTTTGGCGGGCTCGACGTGGTGAAGGCGGTGGACCTTGAGGTCACCGACGGCGAACTGGTCTGCCTTCTCGGCCCCTCCGGCTCGGGCAAGTCCACGATCCTGCGCATGATTGGCGGCTTCGAGGGTCCGAGCGGCGGCGCGATCCGCATCGACGGCGAGGACGTCACCGCCGTGCCGCCGGAACGCCGGCCCACCGGCATGGTGTTCCAGTCCCATGCGCTGTGGTCGCATATGGATGTCTTCGCCAACATCGCCTTCGGCCTGAAGCTGCGGCACCTGCCGCGCGCCGAGATCCGCAGCAAGGTCGAGGCCGTGCTGGAGCTGGTCGGCCTTGCCGGCTACGGCAGCCGGCGGGTCTGGCAGCTCTCGGGCGGTCAGCAGCAGCGCGTCGCCATCGCCCGCTCGCTGGTGCTGGAGCCGAAGATCCTGCTCCTCGACGAACCCTTCGCCAGCCTCGACCAGCATCTGCGCGAAAGGCTGCGCGAGGAAGTCCGCGACATCCAGCAGCGCCTCGGCATCACCACCCTCTTCGTCACCCACGGCCAGGACGAGGCACTGGCGCTCGCCGACCGCATCGTGGTGCTGAAGGACGGCGCCATCGAACAGACCGACCGCCCGTCCGCGCTCTACCGCCGCCCGGCGACGCGCTTCGTTGCCGGCTTCATCGGCCACATGAACCTGGTGCCGACCGAGTTCCGCGCCGGCCGCTCGACCCGGCCGGAGTTCGCCCTTGCCGCCGAGGTCAGCGACGGACCGGCGGAGATTGCCTTCCGCCCCGAGGCGACCGGCGTGCGGCCTGCGCAAGGGGCTGGCCATGCGGTGGTCTACCGCGTCACCGATTTCGGCACCCACCTGACCCTCGACCTGGACCTTGAGGACGGCACACGGATCAAGGCGCATGGCGCGGGCTCCATCGCCTGGTCGCCCGGACAGCGGGTGGAGGTGACCCCGGCCGAAGTGCTGCTCTACCGCGACGGCGTGCTGCTCTCCACCGAACCCCGAACGGCAGCGGCCGCCGCCTGACTGCTCAGCTGAAAGAAGACATCCATCGTGACTGACGACACACACGACACCCTCGATACGGGCATCAGCCTCACCGCCGCACGGGCGGCCGTGGCGCTGGAGCGGAACGGACACCGCACCTGGCTGAAGTGGCACCGCGGCCGCATCCAGCCGCTCGACGCCGAGTTCGGCCCGGCGCGCATCAGCCTCGGCATGCGGCTCGGGGCGAGCGTGGAGATCGACCTCACCGCCCATGCCGGCGGCGGCTTTGCCGTGCTGCATGACGAGACGCTGGAGCGCAGCACCACCGGCTCCGGCCGCGTCCGCGACACGCAACCCGACGCCCTGCGGCAGCTGTTCCTGCGCGATGGCAGCGGAGCAGCCACCGACCAGAACGTCATGCTGCTGTCGGACCTTGCGGCGCTGGTCGCCGGCGAAACGGCGCATCCCGACGCGGTGCTGCAGCTGGACATGAAGGACACCTCGGCAACGATCACGCCCGCCGACATCGACGCCTTCGTGCGCGACGTGGCCCCTGTTGCGAGGCACATGCTTCTGTCTGGCGGCGATCCGGTTGCCATTGCCGCGCTGAGCGAGGCGATCCCGGAGCTCGGCATCGGCCACGACCCCTGCCATGACGCGGTCATGCTGGATCTGCTTCGGGGCGGCGACTATCGCCGCTTCGTGGCTGACGCGCTCGCCGCCAGCCCGCGCTCGACCATGATCTATCTGGACCACCGTCTGGTGCTGGCCGCCGCCGACCGGGGCGAGAACCTCGCCGCCCGGTTCCAGGACGCCGGCCGCAAGGTCGATGCCTACACGATCCGCGAGATCGGCCCGGACACCCGTCCGCTGGTGGAGCGGCTGCTGGCCCTCAAGGTGGACCAGGTCACCACCGACGACGCGCTTGCCCTGTCGGCGGCCTTTGCCGGCTGAACCGGCTACTCGGCCAGCCCCTCGCGCAGCCAGCCGGCCAGCCACGGCGTTGCCACCAGCACATCGCCGGCCGGGCCGACAGGCCCGCCGGCAAAGCCGCCGATCACGCCGCCGGCCTCCCGCACCAGCAGGGCGGCCGCGCCATAGTCATGCAGCGACAGGCCGTCCTCGAAGAACCCGTCGAGCCGGCCGCAGGCGACGTAGCTGACAGACAGGGACGCGGAACCCAGGCGGCGCACGCCGGCCGTCGTCGCCATCGCCCGGCGCAGCGCGGCGTGGTAGGTCTCCTCGCGCACGCTCTTCACCTGTCCCGGCACGGGAAGGCCCGCGCCGATCAGCGCGTTTTCAAGCTCCGCCGCCGGGGCCACCGCCAGCCGCTCGCCGTTGAGATAGGCGCCCTGCCCGGCCTCGCCCGCGAAGAGTTCCCCCTGCATGCAGTCGAAAACGACACCGCAGGTCACCTCACCCGCCTCGACAATCGACAGCGCGATGCCGAAATGCGGGATGCCCCAGGCATAGTTGGTGGTGCCGTCGATGGGATCGATGAGGATGCGCGGCCGTCCCTCGACGCCGGCCCGGTCGGCAGCCTGTTCCTCTCCGGAGATGGCGTGGTCGGGGAAACTGGCAGCCAGACGCCCGGCGATCTCGGCCTCCACGGCCACATCAACCTCGGTCTGGTAATCACGCGGCCCCTTCAGCACCATTTCAGCGGCCGACCGCCGGCGCAGGCGCGTCCGGGCAATCACCCCGCCGGCAAGGGCGGCCATCGCCAGCGCGCGCAGGCGGGGCGAGGCCATTCCCGGCAACAGGGCATCAAGCGACGCATCGGTGGCATCAAACGAAAGGGACATGGCTGGCTCCGGACCTGACTGGACGCCTGCCTAGTCCCGTTTCATGAGCCGGACATGACAGTCGGGCGAAACACCCGGATTTTTCACCGGACCTGAGCCCATGGCCCTTCAGGCCTTCGGCGTCCAGGTCGCGGGTGCGACCGGGCGCATCGCCGGGCTGACGTCCATCACCACCCGGCGCCCGCGCCCCGGCGTGCCGACAAGCTGGCCCTCGTCGACGATCACCTCGCCGCGCGCGATCACCGTCTTCGGCCAGCCGACGACCTCCCGGCCGGCGAAAGGGTTGTAGCCGCAGTTGTCGTGCAGGTCGTTGGTCCCGAACACCCGCCGCGCCGCCGGGTCCCACAGCACCACGTCGGCATCGGCCCCCGGATCGAGCCGGCCCTTGCCCGTCAGGCCGAACAGCCGCGCGGGCGCGGTCGAGGTGACCTCGACGAACTTCTCCGGTCCCAGCCGCCCCTTCGACACCATGGCGTCGAACATCAGCGGCAGCCGCACCTCCAGCCCCGGCAGGCCATTGGCGATGCGGTTGAAGGGCGCGGTCTCGCCATTGGCGAACTTGCCGCTCGCGTCCATGCGATAGGGGGCGTGGTCCGAGGTGACGAGCTGCAGGTCGCCGCGCTGCAGGCCGGCCCAGAGCGCCTCCTGATCAGCCGGCTGGCGCTGCGGCGGGCTGCACATCACGGCGGCCCCTGCCATGCCCGGCTGGTCCAGCACCTCTTCGGTCATGAACAGGTAATGCGTGCAGGTCTCGGCAAAGACCGGCGCCCCACGTCCCCGCGCCGCGCGCACGATCTCGACGCCCTCGCGGGTGGAGATGTGGAACAGCATCACCGGCTGGCCGGTCGCCTCGGCGAAGCGGCACATGCGCTCCAGCGCCTCCAGCTCGGCAAGGCGCGGATGCGACGGCGCATGGTAGCGCGGCGCGGTCAGCCCGGCGGCCAGCAGCTTTTCTACCGACCAGCGGATCAGCCCGTCGTTCTCGGCGTGGAAGCAGACCAGCGCGCCATTGTCGCGCGCCGTGTCCAGCACCTTCAGGATCGACAGGTCGTCGAGGCGCACCTTGTCATAGGTCGTGAAGATCTTGGCCGAGCGGTGCCCGGCGCGCATCAGCGCCGCCAGCTCGTCGAGGTTCGTGCCGGAAATGTCGGCGACGATGATGTGATAGGCGTGGTCGATCAGCGCTCCGCGGTCGGCCAGCACCGTGTAGTCGGCCATGACCCTGGCGAGCGACATGCCCGGATGCTGCGCGGCGAAGGACACGGTCGTGGTGGTGCCGCCGAAGGCCGCCGAGCGGGTGGCCGTCTCGAACGTGTCGGCGTTCATGATGCCGGCGCCCGACAGCTGCTCGATGTGGCAGTGGGTGTCGACGCCGCCCGGCATGACCAGAAGCCCGCTGGCGTCGATTTCCTTGCGCCCTTGCGCCAGGCCGCTGCCCAGCGCGGCGATGCGGCCGTCCCGGATGGCGATGTCGCCGGAGAAGCGCGCCTGCGCCGTGACGATCTCCCCGCCGCGAATGACAAGATCAAAGCCCGTGCCGGTGCCCATATCGGTCATGCCTCATGTCCCCGTTTGTTGTCGATCTGATATACACAGTGTATACCGTAGATGACAACGGCGCGTTTGCCTGCGCATCACCCCGGACCGGAGCCGCAGCCGCAGGCGGTCCGATCCGCGACACCCGGATCCATGACGGCCGGTGAAACGTATGAAAACGCGACGGAAAGTCACGTTCCGCCTTCAACAGCGGGCGCGCTTGACGTAAACACTTGGGCGCGTCCGGCAGCCGGACGCAAGGCCGAACTTGGGCAAGCAAGCCGGAAGGCGACGAATGACACTGCAGGACCAGACCCAGACGCTTGGCGAAAGCACCTACGAGCAACTGCGCCGCATGATCGTCAGCGGCGAGCTGTCGGCAGGCACCCGGCTGCAGGAAAAGCCCTTTGCCGACCGTCTCGGCGTGTCGCGCACGCCGGTGCGCGAGGCAATCGCCCGGCTGGTCTCGGAAGGCCTCGTCACGCGCGCCCAGGGCGGCGTGCCGGTCGTCAACAAGATCTCCATCTCGGAAATCATTGAAATCCTTCACGTTCGCCGCCTGCTCGAGTGCGAGACCGCCCGTCAGGCTGCCTCGGTCCACGTGCCGGTCGAGGCCATCCTGTCGCTGCGCGCCCGCACCGAACAGCTGTTGCAGCGCGGCCGCTCGTCGATCTCCGAACACGCGGATCTGGACGAGGAGTTCCACACCACGATCGCCCGGATTGCCGGGTCCAAGCTGCTCGCCGACCTGGTGCAGAACCTGAAGCAGAAGACCCGGATCTTCGACAAGGGCTTCATCCCGGACCGGTTCGAGCCCGGCCTCAACGAGCATATCGAGATCCTGGACGCCATCCTCGCCCGCGACCCTGCCCGGGCCGAGGCCGGCATGCGCCGCCATCTCGACAATGTGCGCGAGTCGATTCTCGCCTCGATCCACCGCCTCTACTGATCCCGCCGCAACCCCAGACCCTGAGCCGGCGCATTTCGGCGCTGTGATCACAGTTGCCCGTTGACTCTGCATTCTGACGGTATACCATCGGCATGCATTCAAGCGGGAGACTTCCCCTCCATGACCGAACCGACTGCCGTGCGGCGCCCCGAGGGCGACCCGCTGCTGACCGTGACCTTTCTGTATTACCGCGACCTGCCCCGGGCGATGGCCTTCTACGAGCATGTGCTCGGCGTCGAGCTGGCCATTGATCAGGGCTGGTCGAAGATCTACCGCCTCGGCGGAACCGCCCATGTCGGCCTCGTCGACGAGACCCGCGGCTCGCATCGCGCCGCCGACCCGAAGCCGGTGCAGGTCTGCCTGCGGGTGAGCGATGTCGACGCCTGGCATGCCTGGGCCGCGAGCTGCAACGTCACCGGCCTCAGCGCCCCGAAGGACAGCCCCTCGCTCGGCATCCGCGCCTTCGTCTTCAACGATCCGGAAGGTTACCAGATCGAGATCCAGTCGGTTCTCGCCTGACGCCTTGCGTTTGCCCCGGCCCCGCGCGGGCCGGGCACCTGGCCCCCGCCAGACCCAGAACGAGGGCACCAACCGCCCCGCACCCACCAGTGGAGATCAGCCAATGACCATCAATGCCAACATCCGGAGGCTGCTTGCCTCCGCCGCCATGATCGCGCTCGCCAGCTCGGGCGCCCTCGCCAAGGACATCACCATCGGCCTGACGTCGGACGCCGTCCACATGGACCCGCAGGCCGGCGAGGAGCTCAGCTCCAACATCATGTACTACCACCTCTACGATCCGCTGGTGCGCCGCAGCGCGGATCTGGAGTTCGGTCCGGGCCTCGCCGAGAGCTGGAAGCTGGCCGATGACACGACCTGGGTCTTCACCCTGCGCGACGGCGTGAAGTTCCATGACGGTGACACGCTGAAGGCCTCCGACGTGGTCTTCACGCTCGAGCGCCTGAAGAAGTCGCTGATGGCGAACCTTGCCGCCAACATCGAGAGCTTCCGCGCCATCGACGACCGCACGGTCGAGATCAAGACCTTCCGCCCCTATGCGGCCCTGCCCAATGATCTGGCCGCGATCCTGATCATGTCGGAAGACCATGTGAAGAAGGTCGGCGACGCCATCGACATCCAGCCCGTCGGCACCGGCCCCTACAAGCTCGGCGAGTGGGTCAAGGAAGACCGCATCGTCCTGGAAGCCTTCGACGGCTACTACATGGGCGAAGCCAAGGTCGACAAGGTCACCTTCCGTCCGATCACCAACCCGGCCACCCGCACGGCGGCGCTCCTGACCGGCGAGCTGGACATCGTGCAGGATCTGGCCGTGCGCGACGTCGCCCGCGTCAAGGAAACCGAAGGCTTCGAGGTCGTGACCCGTCCGAGCCTCCTGAACCTGGTGCTGGCCCTCGACATGCGCGAGAAGAGCCCGACCATCGAGGGCAAGAACCCGATGACGGACCAGCGCGTGCGCGAGGCGATGGCCCGCGCCATCGACGTCACCACCCTGTCGCGCGCCATCATGAACGGCCTGTCGACGCCCTCGGCCCAGTATGTGCCGGCGAGCCACATCGGCCATCTCGACGGCGCCGACTTCCGCCAGATGTATCCCTTCGACGTGGAGAAGGCCAAGGCGCTGATGGCCGAGGCCGGCTACCCGAACGGCTTCACGCTGACGCTGGACGCCACCAACAACCGCTATGTCAACGATGCCCAGATCGCCCAGGCGCTGGCCTCGATGCTCGCCAAGATCAACGTCACGGTGAAGCTGAACCTGATGCCGAAGTCCAACTTCTTCGGCTACATCCGCGTGCCGTCCGACAACTCCAGCTTCATCATGTCCGGCTGGGACGTGCCCTCGGGCGACGCCGGTTCCATGTACAGCGTCATGTTCTACAGCCGCGGCAAGAAGGAAGGCTACGGCCAGGTCAACCGCGGCTCCTACTCCAATCCGGAGGTGGATGCCCTCATCGACAAGGCCGACAGCACCCCGCGCGTCGAGGAGCGTGACGCCCACCTGCAGAAGGTGACCGAGCTTCTCCTCAAGGACATCCCGATGATCCCGGTCCACTACGAGCAGGACATCTACGCCGTCCGCAACGGCGTCGACTTCAAGCCCCGGACCGACAAGTTCATCTGGGCCTACGAGCTCGACGTGAAGGACTAAGCCGCGTCAGGCTTGTCCGGTCCGGCAGGAGGCGGCTCCACACGCCTCCTGCCCCCTTCCTGCCCTTCCCTGCCCTCCCGGCGCCCTGCCGGATGAAGGAACTGGCGCGTGCTTGGCTACACCATCAAACGTCTGTTGCAGATGATCTTCGTGCTGTGGATCGTCTCGGTGATCGTGTTCCTGATGATGAGCTTCACCGGTGATCCGGTGTTCATGGTCATCCCGATCGACTCCACCGAAGCCGAGATTGCCCAGGCGCGGGAAATCCTCGGTCTGAACCGCTCGCTGCTCGAGCAATATCTCATCTTCCTGAAAGGCATCCTGCAGGGGGACTTCGGCCGCTCCTATGTCTATCGCCAGCCCGCGCTGGACCTGATCCTCGAGCGTCTGCCGGCCACCTTCGAGATCGTGCTGGTCGCCATCGTCCTGGCTGCCGTCGTCGCCATTCCGCTCGGCGTCTACGCCGGGGCCAATCCGAACCGCGCCAGCTCGCGGGCGATCATGTCGGCCTCGCTCCTCGGCATCTCGCTGCCCAGCTTCTGGGTCGGCATGATGCTGATCTTCCTGCTCGCCGTGCAGTGGCAGATGTTCCCCTCCTCCGGCCGGGGCGACACGGTCGATCTCGGCTGGTTCCGCACCTCGCTCCTGACCGGTGACGGCTGGCATCACATCCTTCTGCCCGCCCTCACCCTGTCGCTCGGCACCATGGCCATCATCCTGCGCATGACGCGCGCCGGCATGATGGAGGTGATGCGCCAGGACTATATCAAGTTCGCAAGGGCCAAGGGCGTGTCGCGGCGCGGCATGCTCTACGGCCACGGCCTGCGCAATGCCATGATCCCGGTCGTCACCATCTTCGGCCTGCAGCTCGGCGACCTGATCGCCTTCGCCACCATCACGGAAACGATCTTCGCCTGGCCGGGCCTCGGCAAGCTGCTGATCGATTCCATCTACCGCGCCGACCGGCCCGTCATCGTCGTCTACCTGATGCTCGTGGCCGTGCTCTTCGTCGTCATCAACTTCCTGGTCGACATCATCTACACGTGGATCGACCCGCGCATCACGGTGAAATGACATGGCAGCGGGCTTCCTCTCCTCCGAATTCGTTCACAACTACAAGCGCAATGCCTCCGCCATCGCCGGCAGCCTGATCCTGGTCGTCTTCGCGCTGATCGTCGTCGCCGGACCGCTGATGGTGGCGCAGAACCCCTACGACATCGCCCAGCTCGACCTGATGGATGCCTTCAAGCCGCCCATGTGGCTGGAGGGCGGCGAGGCCCGCTTTCCCTTCGGCACCGACGGCCAGGGCCGCGACGTGCTGGCCGGCATCCTCTATGGCACCCGCGTGTCGGTGCTGATCGGCCTCAGCGCCATGGCCATGTCCTGCGTCATCGGCACCACCCTGGGGCTGCTCGCCGGCTTCTACGGCGGCCGGCTCGATGCGGTCATCATGCGCATCGCCGACATCCAGCTGTCGTTTCCCTCGATGCTCATCGCCCTGTTCCTGATGTCGGCCTTCGGCACGGGCATCGACAAGGTGCTGATCTCGCTCACCGCCGTCGGCTGGGTCGTCTATGCCCGCACGGTTCGCGGCTCGACCCTGTCCGAGGTGCAGAAGGAATACATCCAGGCCGCCCGCGTCGCCGGCCTGCGCGACGGCAAGATCATCCGCCGCCACATCCTGCCCAATGTCATGACGCCGCTGATCGTGGTGGCAACCGTCCAGGTCGGCACCTTCATCCTGATCGAGGCCAGCCTGTCCTTCCTCGGCGTCGGCGTGCCGATCACCGAACCCTCGCTCGGCCTCCTGATCAAGAACGGCTTCGACGTGCTGTTCTCCGGCCTGTGGTGGACCTCCGTCTTCCCCGGCATCGTCATCATGGCCCTTGTCTTCGGCATCAACCTGTTCGGCGACTTCCTGCGCGACGAGCTCAATCCGAGGCTGAAATGACCGCAACACCTGCACTTGAAGCGGTCTCCCCCAAAGAGACACATGGCGAGATCCCCGCAAGGACCGGCGCCCCGCTGCTGGCCGTCGAAGGGCTGCGCACCTGGTTCCACACCTTCTCCGGCACGGTGAAGGCCGTCGATGGCGTCAGCTTTGCCCTCCGCCCCGGCGAGATCATGGGGCTCGTCGGCGAGAGCGGCGGCGGCAAGTCGGTCGTCGGCTTCTCGATCCTCGGCCTGATCGACCCGCCGGGCCGCATCGAGGATGGCCGCATCCTGTTCGAGGGCCGCAACCTTGCCGGCCTGTCCGAGGCCGAGCTGCGCCAGATCCGGGGCCGGGACATCGCCATGGTGTTCCAGGACCCGATGACCTCGCTCAATCCGCTGCACACGGTCGGCCGGCAGATGGACGAGATGCTGCAGCTGCACACCGGTCTGGACGCGGCCGCGCGCCGCGCCCGCTGCATCGAGATGCTGGAAAGCGTCGGCATTTCCCGTGCGGCCGACCGTCTGTCGGCCTATCCGCACCAGTTCTCCGGCGGCATGCGCCAGCGCGTCGTCATTGCCATCGCCATGCTGGCCCGGCCGAAGCTTGTCATCGCCGACGAGCCGACCACGGCGCTCGACGTCACGATCCAGGCGCAGATCCTGAAGCTCATGCGCCGGCAGATCCGCGACAACGGCACGGCGATGATCCTCGTCACCCATGACCTTGCCGTCGTTTCCGAGATGGCGGACCACATCACGGTCCTCTACTGCGGCAAGGTGGTGGAACGCGGCCCGACCGATGACGTCATCCGCCGGCCGGCGCATCCCTACACGCGCGGCCTGATCGATTCCATTCCCGACCCGGCCCATCGCCAGCCGCGGCTGAAGCAGATCCCCGGCGCGGTGCCGGACATCCGCAAGCTGCCGAAGGGCTGCAGCTTCAAGGACCGCTGCTTCCGCGCTGAGGCCCTGTGCGGCGAGCGGGTGCCGGAGCTGGTCGTTCAGGGCGACCGCGCCCATGCCTGCCACTTTCCCCTGACCGAGGGAGACAGCCGATGACGGCGATGCTCGAGGTCGAGAACCTCACCCAGGAATTCCGGCTCGGCGGCTCGCTGCTAGAGCGCATGCGCTTCGACAAGGGGCGCCTCTCCTTCCCCGACAAGCGGGTGAAGGCCGTCAACGGCGTCAGCTTCCGCATCGCCAGGGGCGAGGTGATGGCGCTGGTGGGCGAGTCCGGTTGCGGCAAGTCCACCGTCGCCAAGACCATCGCCCGCATCTACCGCCCGACCGGCGGCACGATCCGCATCGAGGGCGAGGACATCGCCGGCTATGGCGTCCGCGAGCTTTTGCCCGTGCGCTCGCGCATGCAGATGATCTTCCAGGACCCTTACGCCTCGCTGAACCCGCGCCAGCGCGTCCGCGACATCGTCGCCGAACCGCTTCTGGAACAGACGACCGGCGCCGCGGCCCGCCGCGAGGTGGCCGAGCGCACGCTGGCGCTGCTGGCCAAGGTCGGCCTCAACACCGAACACGCCGGCCGCTATCCGCACCAGTTCTCCGGCGGCCAGCGCCAGCGCATCGGCATCGCCCGGGCGCTGTCGGTCAACCCGGGCCTCATCATCGCCGACGAGCCGGTCTCCGCCCTCGACGTGTCGATCCAGGCGCAGATCCTCAACCTGATGATGGACCTGCGCGACGAGTTCGGGCTCGCCTATCTCTTCATCAGCCATGACCTGTCGGTGGTGCATCACATCGCCGACCGCGTCGGCGTCATGTATCTTGGCTTCCTCGTCGAGACCGGCCCGCGCGAGCACATCTTCTCCGCCCCGCGCCATCCCTACACGCGGGCGCTGCTCTCGGCCGCGCCCTCCATCGAGAAGACCCGCAGCCGGCCGGAGATCGAGCTGAAGGGCGAGGTGCCCTCGGCCCTCGACCTGCCCTCGGGCTGCTGCTTCCGCACCCGCTGCCCGCTCGCCTTCGAGCGCTGCCGCCTCGAGCGGCCAACCCTGAAGCCCGTCGGCGGGGGCGCCGAGGTTGCCTGCCATCTCACCGACGAACCGGATCGCGACAGAGCCTGACATGACCACGACCATCGCCCTTCCCCGCCTGCCGCTCGGCGACCCGCACGACTGCACCGATGCCAACGACGAGCTGACCCTCTATCAGGCCTTCTACGACACGCTGGTCCGCCGCACGGACACAGGCTATGTCCCGCATCTGGCCGAGACCTGGTCCGTGGAGCCGGATGCGCGCACCTGGACCTTCATCATCCGCCCCGGCGTCCGCTTTCACGATGGCAGCCCCTGCGACGCGGCGGTCGTCGCCGCCTCGCTGGACCGCATGGCCCGCGAGGACAAGGGCTACACGCTGGGCTCGCCCGCTGTCTGGCGGCAATATCTCGGCGGGGCACGCCTTCACGCCGAGGGCCAGATCCTGACCGTGCATCTTGCGCGCCCGATGGCCGACCTTCTCGATGTGCTGGTGCAGGGCTTCATCGTCGCGCCTTCGGCCTTCCCGCGTCTGGATGCCGGGGACCGCACCGCGATCTGCGGCACCGGCGCCTACATCTGCGAGAGCATCGGCGAGGGCGAGGTGATCGCCCGCCGCAATCCCGACTGGTTCGGAACGCCGGCGAAAAACGCGACCCTGCGCTTCCGGCTGGAGGCGGATCCCGTGCGCCGGCTGGCCATGGTGGCCGATGGCCGGGCCGCGCTCGCCAATTCCATTCCGCAGCCGCTGGTCAATGCCAGGCCTCCGGCGGGCGTGCAGTTCAAGCGCTTCACGATCCCCGTCTGCATCATCTATCTGCTCAATGCCGCCAAAGGCCCGCTGGCCGACGCAAGGGTGCGGCGCGCCCTGTCGCTGGCCATCGACCGCACCCGCATCATCCGCGAGGTGGTGCCCGATGCGGCCACGCCCCTCAACGGCTTCGTCAGTCCCCTGCATTTCGGCGCCGGGCGCGCGCCGGTCGAGGGGCCGGATCTGGCAAGGGCCCAGGCGCTGCTGGCGGAGGCCGGCCACGCCGACGGGCTGACGCTCGCCGTCGATTGCCCGACGCGCCTGCCCGATGAAGCCGAGCGGCTGACCGCGATCCTGGGAAGTGAACTGGCCCCGCTCGGCGTGCGGCTTGACGTCCACTACCACACCGACCGCGAGGCCTATGCCCACATGGTGCGGCGCAAGGAGATCCGTGATCTCTGCGTCTTCGATTCCAGTCCCCTCTCCACCTTCCGCATCCTCTACGAGAAGATCGACAGCCGCGTTGCCGGCGCCTGGTGGGAGGGCTACCGCAACCCGGCCGTGGAGCGCCTGATCGACGCCGCGCGCACCGAGACCGATGATCGCCGCCGCCAGCACATCCTCGAAGAGGCCTATGCCGAGCTGCAGCGCGACCCGCCCTGGCTCACGCTCTACAACCCGATCCGCACCATAGCGCTGCGCGGCGCGCACCCCGGCTTCATCATGCCCGAGGACGGCGTGATCGACCCGGCCACCCTGCCGCTGCTGCCGGAAGACGGAGCGCCGGCATGAGCAGGACCATGACCGGGGGCAGCGAGGCCGACCTGATCCTGACCGGCGGCTGGGTCATCCCGATGGACCCGGCCCGCCAGATCATCGAGAACGGTGCCGTCGCGATCAAGGATGGCCGGATCCTGGCCGTCGGTCCAGCGGCGGACATCGCCGCGACCTGGACGGCGGAGCGGATCATCGACACCGCGGGCAAGGCCGTCCTGCCCGGCTTCATCGACGCCCACGCCCATGCCGGCCACGGCCTGATCAAGACCATGGCCATGGATGGCGGCGACCGCTGGGAGGAGATCTGCGGCGAGGTCTACACCACGGGCTCGACGCCGGAATTCTGGTATGCCGAGGCGCGGCTGGCCGCGCTCGAGCGACTGCGCTTCGGCGTCACCACCGGCGTCTCGCTGCTGGGCGGCGGTGACACGATCCTGCGCAGCGACGATCCCGTCTATGGCAGCGCCCACATCGAGGGCGTGCTGGAGGTCGGCACCCGCTCCATCGTCGCCGTCGGGCCGACCCGCGCCCCGCATCCGCGCCTCTATGCCAACGGCGACCGGGATCCGAAATCCATCGACTTCGCCACCCAGCTCGCCACCTCGCAAACCTTGCTGGCCCGCTGGCACGGCGCGGGTGACGGCCGCATCCGGCTGGCCCTGATCTATCCGGTGCTGCGCGACGAGCATGCGGACAAGATGTCAGCGGCCGACTTTGCGGACGCCTGCGCTCAGGCACAGCGCACCCGGGCCCTGTCGCGCGAGGCCGGGGTTCTCTTCACCCAGGATGGCTACACCCGGGGCGCGGTCCTGCGCGCCGAGGCACTTGGCCTCCTCGGCCCGGATGCGCTGCTGTCCCACGCCACCAACCTGACGGACGAGGAAATCGCCATCGTCGCGGCGACCGACAGCCGGATCGCCCACAATCCCTCGGCCATTGCCTCGATCCTTGGCCGCTGCCCTGCCATCGAACTGATGCAGGCCGGTGCTACGGTTGCCATCGCGTCGGATGCGACCGCCCCGGACCGCTCCGGCGACATGTTCCGCCACATGCAGCAGGCCATGCACTATCATCGCCGCCATTTCCGTGATCCGCTCGTCCTGCCGCAGGGCAAGGCGCTGGAGATGGTCACCATCGACGCCGCGCGCGCCGTCGGCATGGAGGCCGAGATCGGCTCGCTCGAGCCCGGCAAGCGCGCCGACATCATCACCGTCAACCTCGACCGCCCGCATCTGGCCCCCGCCAACATGGTTGTTCACCGCCTCGTGTGCTTCGCCAATGGCAATGATGTGGACACGGTCATCGTCGGTGGTGAACTCTGCCTTTCGGGTGGCAAGCCGCTGAAGGTGAGCGAGGACGCGATCATCGCTGACGCCAACCGCGAGGCCGAGGCCATGATCGACCGCATCGGCGCCCGCGCCGATCTGGCCCTGCCCGCCCATTTCTGGGGCACCCCGCGCCCCGCCATGCCGGAGACCGTCGCATGACGCTGCATATCCTCAATCCCAACTCGTCGCGCGTGGTCACCGACGGAATCGATGCCGCCATCGACCCGATGCGCGCCGTCAGCCCGGTGGAGATCCGCTGCCACCTGCTCGCCGAAGGCCCGGCCGGCATCGAGACCCAGGCGCATGTCGACGGGGTCGTGCTGCCGCTGCTCGCCCAGGCCCGCGCGCTGGAAGACGGCGCCTCCGCCTTCGTCGTTGCCTGCTTCTCCGATCCCGGCCTTGCCGCCCTGCGCGAGCAGAGCCGCAAGCCCGTGCTCGGCATCGGCGAGAGCGCCTATCTGACCGCGCTGACGCTCGGCCAGCGCTTCGGCATCCTGTCGATCAAGCGCGGTTCCGTGGCCCGCCACATCAAGACCCTCGGCGCGATGGGCCTTCTCGACCGGCTGGCGGCCGACCGTCCCATTGACCTCGGCGTTGCCGAGCTCTCCGACAGGGCCCGCACCTTTGCCCGGCTCACCGAGATCGGCACGCGTCTGCGCGACGATGACAGCGCCGATGTGCTGATCCTCGGCTGTGCCGGCATGGCAAGCTATCGCCTTGACCTTGAAAACACCCTCGGGATACCGGTGGTCGACCCGTGCCAGGCGGCCACCGCCATGGCCATTGGCCGCATCGCCCTTGCCCGTTGTTCCTGATCCTGAACCGGAAGCCTGAAAATGACCCGACTGACTGAAACGGCCCGTGGCGTCTATGTCATTGCCGCCACCCCCTTCACCGACAGCGGCGAGATCGACTTCGACAGCTGCGACCGCATGGTCGACTTCTACCTCGACGCCGGCGCGACGGGCCTCACCGTCCTCGGCATCATGGGCGAAGCCCCGAAGCTGACGACGGACGAGTCCTCGACCATCGTCGCCCGCATCCTGAAGCGCGTGAACGGCCGCGTGCCGGTCGTCGTCGGCGCCTCCGCGCCGGGCTTCGCCCAGATGCAGGACCTCACCCGCCGGGTGATGGATGCCGGCGCGGCCGGCGTCATGGTCGCCCCTCCAGGCTCCCTGCGCACCGACGACCAGATCGTCACCTACTACACCCAGGTGGCCGAATTCCTCGGCGACACGCCCTTCGTCGTGCAGGACTTCCCGCTGACCACCGGCGTGCAGATGGCCGTTCCCGCGCTTGCCCGCATCTTCAACAGCCTGCCCACCGCCGTCTGCCTGAAGCACGAGGACTGGCCGGGCCTGGCCAAGATCACGGCGCTGCGCAAGGACGGCACGCTGAACCGCCGCATCTCGATCCTCTGCGGCAACGGCGGCGTCTTCCTGCCGGAGGAGATGGAACGCGGCGCCGATGGCGCGATGACCGGCTTTGCCTATCCGGAGATGATGGTCTCCGTGGTCGAGCACCACGCCAAGGGGGACATGGAGCGCGCCCGCGACCTGTTCGATGCCTATCTGCCGCTCGCCCGCATGGAACAGCAGCCCGGCGCCGGCCTTGCCATCCGCAAGTACATCATGTTCAGGCGCGGCATCATCGCGAGCCCGGCGCAGCGCAAGCCCGGTGCCAACCTCGATGCCCTGTCCCGCGCTGAAATCGACACGCTGATGGCCCGTCTCGACCGCCGTCTCAAGGAACTCGCATAAGGAACCGCTCCCATGGATCTCGGACTGAATGGCAAGCGCGCCCTCGTGCTGGGCGCGAGCCGCGGCCTCGGCCGCGCCATTGCCGAAGTGCTGGCGCGTGAAGGCGCGCATGTCATCGCCGCCGCCCGCACGGCCTCGGCCATCGACGAATGGGCCGCGGCCCTGCCCGGCGCGAAGGTCACCGCCCTGCCGCTCGACCTGACCGACCTCGCTGCCATCGACGCGGCGCTCGACAAGCTGCTCGCGGAAGGCGGCGTCGACATCCTCGTCAACAACATCGGCGGCCCGCCCCCGGGCCCCGCACTCACCACCGACCGCGCGCTCTGGATCGCCCAGTTCGAGGCAATGGCCGCCAACCTCTTCCACCTGAGCGGCCGGCTGATCCCGGCGATGCAGGCAAGGAAATGGGGCCGCGTCATCACCATTGCCTCGTCGGGCGTCGAACTGCCGATCCCCAATCTGGCGCTGTCGAACGGCATCCGCTCCGCCGTCGTCGGCTGGTCAAAGACGCTGGCGTCCGAGGTTGCCCGCGACGGCGTCACCGTCAACGTGGTCCTGCCCGGCCGCATCCACACCACCCGCATCGACGAACTGGACGCCGCCGCCGCCAGGCGCAGCGGCAAGACCGTCGAGGAAACCGCAAAGGCCTCGGCCGAGTCGATCCCGATGGGCCGTTACGGCCGCCCGGAGGAATTCGCCGACATGGTCGCTTTCCTCGCCTCGGAACGGGCCGGCTACGTCACCGGCAGCATGATCCGCATCGACGGCGGCGCCACCCGCAGCCACTGACGGCTGACCGGTCCAGAAGGCCCTCCCTTGCCGCCGTCCCCTCTCCCCCCTTGAGGGGGAGATGCCCCCGTCAGGGGGCAGAGTGGGGTAACCGACCTCTCGGATCACAAGAAAGCGGTTCCCTTGCCGCGATGCTGCACACCCCCCTCTGTCTGCTGACGCAGACATCTCCCCCTCAAGGGGGAGAGGCGTGCAAGCTGCATGGCACAGCACAGACCGTGCTCACCCTCGTCATGTCGGCCAAGGCGTAGTGCCGCACCGAACACTGGAACCCGCTTCGGTCAAAGAAAAAAGGCCCCGCCGGTTCGCCCGGCGGGGCCTTTCGTGTTCAGCAATCAGCCGCCGGTCAGGCCGGCTGCATCTCGAGGGCGAAGCAGGCGGCGCGGCCGATCGGCGTGTCGCGATCCTTCGGCGCCTCGACCTTGCAGCGGTCCATGGCGACCGGGCAGCGCGGATGGAAGGCGCAGCCGGAGGGCGGGTTGATCGGGTTCGGGATCTCGCCCTCCACCGGCTTGCGCCGCCGGCCCGACATGGCAAGGTCCGGCACCGCGTCGAGCAGCATGCGCGTGTAGGGATGCTGCGGCTGGCGGAACAGCGACTTGCCCTCCGACACCTCGACGAGGCGGCCGAGATAGAGCACGCCGATCCGGTTGGCCATGTGGCGGACCACCGACAGGTCGTGGCTGATGAACAGGTAGGTCAGCCCCAGCTCATCCTGCAGGTCGCGCATCAGGTTGAGGATCTGCGCCTGCACGGACACGTCCAGCGCCGAGGTCGGCTCGTCGCAGACGATGAACTCCGGCCGCGACGACAGCGCGCGCGCGATGGCGATGCGCTGGCGCTGGCCACCGGAGAACTCGTGCGGATACTTCTCCGCATCCTTCGCCGACAGGCCCACCGTGTCGAGCAGCTTGCCGACCTGGTTGGCCGCATCCGCCCCGCTCGCCAGGCCGAAGGTATGGATCGGCTCGGCGATGATGTCGCCCACGCGCCAGCGCGGGTTGAGGCTGGCGAAGGGATCCTGGAAGATCATCTGGAACCGCCGGCGAATGGCGCGCATGTCGGCGCCCGTCGTTCCCGTGACGGGGGTGCCGTCGAACAGGATGCGGCCGGAGGACACCGGGATCAGCCCCACCACCATCTTGGCGATGGTGGACTTGCCCGAGCCGGATTCGCCCACGAGCGCAAAGGTCTCGCCCTTGCGGATCTCGAAGTTCACATCGGCCACGGCGGTCAGGAACTGACGCTCCTCCCGCTCGATGACGCGGTTCAGCCAGGGCTTGGAGACGTCGAAGCGCCGCCACAGGTTCTCGACGCGGATCAGGGCGTCAGACATGGCTCATCTCCTTCTTGTACAGCCAGCAGGCCACCTGCCGTCCGCCGGGGCGGTCGATCGGATCAGGCCGTTCGGTGTGGCAGCGGCCGAACACGTCCGCGCAGCGCGGGTTGAAGGCGCAGCCCTTCGGGATGGCGTTGAGACGCGGCATCGCACCGGGGATCTGCACCAGCCGGTCGGTTTCCTGCGTCAGGGTCGGGATCGACCCCATCAGGCCGCGGGTGTAGGGGTGCTCGGCGCGGGTGATCACGTCATGCACCGGGCCGATCTCGGCCAGGCGCCCGGCGTAGAGCACCGCCACCCGGTCGGCCGTCTCGGCGATCACGCCCATGTCGTGGGTGATCAGCATGACGGCTGCCCCGCGCTCGCTGCACATCTCCTTGATGAGATCGATGATCTGCGCCTGCACCGACACATCCAGCGCCGTTGTCGGCTCGTCGGCGATGACGAGTTCCGGCTCGGCCGCAAGCGCCAGGGCAATCACCACGCGCTGGCGCATGCCGCCGGAGAAGTGATGCGGATAGTCGTCGATGCGGCGGGACGCGGCCGGAATGCCGACCCGGTCGAGCAGGGCGATCGCCCGCTGGCGTGCCTCCGCCTTCGACACCGGCATGTGCGTCAGGATGGTCTCCGTCAGCTGCTGCGCGATGGTGTAGAGCGGGTTGAGGCTGGTCAGCGGATCCTGGAACACCATGCCGATGCGGCGGCCGCGAACCTTGCGCATGCCTTCGGGCGACAGGTTGTCGATGCGCTCGCCTTTCAGGCGGATCTCGCCGCCGGCCACACGGCCCGGCGGTTCGAGCAGGCCGATGATGGCGGCGCCGGTCAGCGACTTGCCGGCCCCGGATTCACCCACGACTCCGAGGACTTCGCCGGCGTGGATGTCGAAGGAGACCTTGTTGATGGCGGTCAGGGTGCCGCGACGGGTGGGAAACTCCACGACCAGATCGCGGACGGACAGGAGAACGTCAGCCATGGCTCACCTCAGGCGCGGGTTGAGCGCGTCGCGCAGCCAGTCACCGAGCAGGTTGACCGAGAGCGCCAGCGCCAGGAGGGCAATCGACGGGAACAGCAGGATCCACCACTCGCCGGAGAACAGGAAGCCCTGGCCGATGCGGATCAGGGTGCCCAGCGAGGGCTGGGTCGGCGGCACGCCGACGCCGAGGAAGGACAGGGTCGCCTCGGCGATGATCGCCAGCGCCAGGTGGATGGTCGCGATGACAAGCACCGGTCCCAGCACGTTCGGCAGGATGTGGGAGACCACGATGCGGGTCGGATGCACGCCGATGACGCGCGCGGCCTGCACGTATTCCTTGTTCTTCTCCACCATGGTGGAGCCGCGCACGACGCGGGCGAAGGGCACCCACTCCGACAGGCCGATCGAGACGATCAGCACCCAGATCGCCAGATCCTCGCGCATGTCCTGCGGGATGAAGCCGCGGGCGACACCGAAGATGAGCAGCGCGATCAGGATCGAGGGGAAGGACATCTGCACGTCGGCAATGCGCATCAGCAGGCTGTCGACCCAGCCGCCGCGCCAGCCGGCGAGGAGACCGAGGCTGATGCCGAGGATCATGCCGAACAGCACCGCCGAGAAGCCGACGAACAGCGAGATCCGCGCGCCGTAGAGGATTGCGGACAGGATGTCACGGCCCTGGTTGTCGGTGCCGAGCAGATAGACATTGCCGGTGAAGGCATTGGGCTCGCCCGGCGGCGTGAAGCCGTCCATCAGGTTCAGGCTGGCCGGATTGAACGGGTCATAGGGGGCGATCCAGGGGGCAAGGACCGCCGGAATGATGATGGCAAGGGACACGATCGTTGCCAGGATGGCAACGGGCGAGCGGCGGAAGGAATAGGCAATGTCGCTATCCCACGCGCGGGCGAAGCTGTTCATCGGTTACCTCCCAACGGGGTGGCCACGGCCGGCTCCAGGCCCGGACGGGACCGGAGCGGGCGGGCATCGCTGGAAAAAGGGATCTCGGGGGTGGCGTTCGGGCAGCCGTCCATGACGCGGGCCTCGTCTCAGTGACGGGCCGACGCGCGGTCGACGCGCAGCCGGGGATCAACGACGTAGTAGAGCAGGTCCACGATGAGGTTGATCACCACGAAGATGAAGGAGATCAGCAGCAGGTAGGCCGCCATCACCGGAACATCCACGAACTGGACCGAGTTGATGAACAGCGCACCGACGCCCGGCCACTGGAACACGGTCTCGGTGACGATCGCGAAGGCGATGATCGAGCCGAGCTGCAGGCCGGCGATGGTGATCACCGGAACCAGCGTGTTCTTCAGCGCATGGCCGAAGTTGACGGCGCGGTTGGTCAGGCCGCGGGCCCGCGCGAACTTGATGTAGTCCGTGCGCAGGACTTCAAGCATTTCCGCCCGCACCAGCCGCATGATCAGCGTCATCTGGTAGAGGCCGAGCGTGATCACCGGCAGCACCAGCGAGGCCCGGCCGGACTCGGTCAGGAAGCCGGACGTCCAGCCCCCCAGGTCCACGGTCTCGCCGCGCCCGAAGCTCGGCAGCCACTGCAGCTCGACGGCGAACACCCAGATGAGGAAGACGCCGATGAGGAAGGTCGGGAGGGACACGCCGATCAGCGAGGTCGACATGATGGTTGCGGAGGCGAGGCCGCGGCGGTTGAGCGCGGTGTAGACGCCGAGCCCGACGCCGGCCGCGAAGGCCACGATCCCCGAGACGAAGGCCAGCTCGAGGGTGGCCGGCAGCCGCGACAGGATCAGCTCCATGACAGGCTGCTGCAGACGGTAGGAAATGCCGAAATCGCCCTGCACCGCACGGCCGACAAAGCCGAGGAACTGAACCAGGACTGGATCGTTGAGGCCAAGCTGCTCGCGAAGCGCCTCGCGGTCGGCGATGGAGGTTTCCTGCCCGACGATCGCGGCAATCGGATCGCCGACGTACCGGAACATGGTGAAGGAAACCAGTGAGACGACGAGCATCACGAGAACGGACTGGACCAGCCGCCTCAGAATGAATGCAATCATGATGAGTCCCCGGAAAAAGCAGCCGGAGCCCCCTTCTTCGTGGGGCTCCGGCATCATTCAGGTCAAGATCACTTGAACTTGACGGTCGTCAGCTTCGGCTGGTTTTCCGGATGGACCTCAATGCTGATGTTGTCACGCGTCGCATAGGCGAGGAGCTGGTTGTGCACCGGCAGGAGGACGCGGTCCTTCTGCACCTGGTCCCAGATCTTTGCGATGGTGGCGTTGCGGGCATTGTTGTCGATCTCGGTCGCCAGCGACTTGATCATCGCATCGACTTCCGGGTTCAGGTACTTGGTCGCGTTCCAGCCGCCACGCGCGCCTTCCGGCGAGTGGATCAGGAAGTCGAACACGTAGGCGCTGTCGAAGGTCGGGACGCCCCAGCCGAGCATGTAGAAGTCGGTCTCGAACTTCTGGATCAGCGGGAAGTGCAGCGTGCGCGACTGCGACACGAGGTTGGCCTTGATGCCGATGCGGCCGAGCATGCCGACATAGGCCTGGCAGATGGCCTCGTCGTTCAGGTAGCGGTCGTTCGGGCAGTTCAGGTCAACCGAGAAGCCTTCCGGATACCCGGCTTCGGCGAGCAGCGCCTTGGCCTTGTCGTAGTCCGGCTTCGGATAGGCGTCGAGTTCCGGCGACCAGCCGTTCACGAAGGGCGGCATGGCGACGCCGGCCGGCAGGGACTGGCCGCGCATCACGACCTTCATGATCGCGTCGCGGTCCATGGCGAGGTGAAGCGCCTCACGCACCTGCGGCTTCTTGAAGGGGTTGTCCGGCGTGTTGGCCGAACGCAGCTTGTCCGAACCCTGGTCGTAACCGAAGAAGATCGAACGGTTTTCCGGGCCGGTGGTGACGGCAACGCCCGCCGTGCTCTGCAGGCGCGAGATGTCCTGCACCGGCACGTCCTGGACGAAGTCCACCTCACCCGACAGCAGGGCGGCGACGCGCGTCGCGGCTTCCTTGATCGGGGTGTAGACGATTTCGGTCACTTCCGGCTTGGTGTCCCAGTGGCCGTCGAAGTACTGCAGCACGGTGCGCACTTCCGGATCGCGCGACACGACCTTGTAGGGGCCGGTGCCGTTGGCGTTGCGGACGGTGTACTTCTCTTCCGCGTTCTTGCGGTCCTGCGGCATCTCGACGCCATGCGTCGCGATCCAGCCCTTGTCCATGATGAAGAAGTTGGTCAGGTTCTGGACGTAGAGCGGGGACGGGCCGCTCATCTTCACGCGCACGGTGTAGTCGCCGACGGCTTCCGCGCTGACGACTTCGGTATGCAGGCCCTTGAAGTCCGAGGTTTCCTTGCGGACGCGCTCGAGCGAGGCAACCACGTCCTCGGCCGTCATCGCGGCGCCGTCGTGGAACTTCACGCCCTCACGCAGCTTGAACACCCAGACGGTCGGGTCGAGCGGGTCGATGCTCCACTCGGTGGCCAGACCGGGCTGCAGGCTGCCGTCGTTGGCGCGGGTGACCAGCGTCTCGTAGATGTGATGCAGCAGGGTCGAGGTGGGGCCTTCGTTGGCCGAATGCGGATCCAGTGTCAGCGCGTCGCCGACACGCGCCCAGCGCAAGGTCTTGGCCTCAGCCGGCGCAAACGTCAGCGCCAGCGCAGCGCTGGCGAGCAAGGCGGCAGTCGTCCGGCGCAGCAGCGCCGACCGCATCAATCCGAAACCCATGGAATGCTCCTTCCACTTTTCCTGTTGTTGCTGTCCTCGGGATCAGGCAGCCGTATTTTTATTCCCCTTAGCTGACCCAGGAGGAATTTCCTTCCTCTCTCAGCGGACACTCAACAAAGAGCACCCCCGCCAGAGCCAAACTTAGGTGATATTACTTATCAGGAGGGGAACTTCAAGCTTCAATCAACGGAATGGATTGGAGTTCAAGCTGTTGCGCCGCACCCAGGGGGACAGGGGCAGGAGAAGGCTCCGAAAGCGGCGGTCGTCCTCGCTTTCATCTTGATGGACGCAGCGTAATTCAGTTTGCACGCCAAGTGTATACCTGTCAAAAATAACAGAGATTTCGCGGGCGCGACCCGCCTCCCCGCCGCGCTGGCGGATTGAATTTTTTCTCGCTTTTTCCCGCAAGCGACGGCTGCGACGGTGATCCGCGTCGCATTCCGGCGCGTTTGTCTGGCGAATCGCCCTCGTTGCGGAGCCTCGCCATGCCCCTCTCCCGCCGCGCCGTCCTTGCCCTGTCCCTGGCCCCTGCGCTCGCAGCCCTCGCCGGGCCTGGTCCGGCCCCCGTCCGGGCCGCGCCCGCCCATCCCTGGGTGCCGCAGCTGAAGGACGGAACGGTGGTGGGGCTGCTGCGGCACGCGCTTGCCCCCGGCACCGGGGACCCGGCCGGTTTCCGGCTTGGCGACTGCAGCACCCAGCGCAACCTCTCGGCTGAAGGGCGCGCCCAGGCGCAGGCCATCGGCGCCGCCCTGCGCGGGCTTGGCCTTGACGGGGCACGGGTCTACTCCAGCCAGTGGTGCCGCTGCCTCGACACGGCGCGTCTGCTGGCGCTTGGACCGGTGGAGGAACTGCCCGCCCTCAACTCCTTCTTTGCCGACCGGGACCGGGAGGGCGAACAGACGCGGGCCCTTGAGGACTGGCTCGCCGGCCAGACGGCGGCGGGGCCACTGATCCTCGTCACCCATCAGGTCAACATCACGGCGCTCACGGGGATTGTCCCGGCCAGCGGCGAACTTGTCCTCGCCACCCGCCTCAGGACGTCCGCCCCCCGGCTGGTGGCGCGGGCGACCCTGGGCTGACGGCCGGCGCATCGGTGCCCGGCTCGGTCTGGAGCGCTGCGAGGATCCACTGCCGGAAGGCCCGGATCTTCGGGCTGTTGCGCCGTGCGGGCGGGTAGCACAGCCAGTAGCCGCTGCCGTCGTCGCAGGTCAGGGCAAAGGGCTGGTAAAGCCGCCCCCGCTCGATCTCGTCGCGGTAGAACCACGGCGTCAGGATGGCGACGCCCTGGCCGGCGGCCGCGGCATTCGCCTCCAGGATCTGGGCCCCGAGCCGGGTCTGCGTCCGGCTGTCGAGATCGGTGCAGGTGACACCGGCCATGGCAAACCATTGCGGCCACCAGGGGTCGGACGGATCGATGATCTTGAGCTTCAGCAGGTCGGCCGGCTCGCGCACGCCGCCGATGCTGGCGGCCAGGTCCGGATGCAGCATGGGCGTGAAGCGGGCCGGCAGCAGCAGATGCGCCGTCAGGCCCGGCCACTGCCCCTTGCCCGAGCGGATGGAGATGTCGACGGTGTCCCGGGCGAAGTCGACCAGCTGTCCCGATGTCTCCACCCGCACGGCCAGCCTCGGCTGCAACAGCTGGAACGCGCCCAGATGCCGGGCCAGCCACTGGGTGGCAAAGGTCGCCACACAGCTGATCGTCAGGGCACCTTCCGCCTGCGCCCGCACGCCGGCAAAGGCGTCGCGGATCAGGTCGAAGGCCTCATGCACGGCTGGCGCCAGCTGACGGCCCAGATCCGTCAGCTCCACGTGCCGCGCGGCCCGCCGGAACAGGGGCCCGCCGCTGCGCTCCTCCAGCAGCCTGATCTGATAGCTCACCGCAGCCTGGGTCATGCCCAGCTCCTCGGCCGCGCGTGTGAAATTGCCGAGCCGGGCAGCGGCGTCAAAGACCCGGAGGGCGGCGAGCGGCGGCAGGTCAGACATCAGCGCTCCTTATGCCTTGGCCGGCACGTTTGATTGGTTTCAGGTCCCGATGTCGGACTAGCTTGGCCTCAGACACAGCAACATGAAATGCCCCGCCATGACAAGCCTCGCTGCATCCTTCTGGAAACGTGGAGTTTTCTCCCTGTTCAGAGCCGTTCCGGAAACACCTGCCCGCAAGCCGGAGATCGCGCCCCACCACGACAGGCTCCGCGCGATCGATACAAGGAGCTTATCGGTCTCGCTGCAACACGACATCGGCCTGCGCGACGGCCGTCCTGTGCGCAAGGGCTCCTGACGCCCCGCCACCACCCACCATCGCTCCGGGAGCGGCCGAGAGCTTGCAGACTGGTCATGGAGGTTCGACGGTTCTCCGTCATTCCGGACAAGGTGAGCGCCAGCGAACCACAGATCCGGAACCGAGCGCATCTGTGCGAGCGCGAGCGAGCCCATTACCAGACCAGTCCGACACCGCTCGCGCCTGATCCCGTGTGTCGCGCTTCGCGCGGCTGATATCTGGATCCCGGGTCAGGCCCGGGACAGGCCCCGGCTCTGCGCTTCGCTGAACGCTCAGCCTGGCCGGGCTGACTTCGGGTCACCATCCGGACACGCAAACGGCCGCCCCCTTTGCCCGGGGGGCGGCCGTGTGTCATGGCCTGTCGGACTGCCTATTTCATCGAGGCAACGAACGCATCCACCTCTTCCAGCGGAATGTAGGTGTCTTCCTTGGTGCCCTCGTTGGTGAAGCTCCACACCACGGCCGGAGCCGAGACATCGCCGTTGGCATCGAACTTCACGTTGCCGGTCGCGCCCTGGTAGAGCACGGTGCCGCCGCCCGCGAGGATCTTGGCGGCTTCGGCAAAGCCGGCCGCGTCCGCCGTCACCGGCGTGCCCTTGGGATCGGTCACCTTGGCCACCATCGCGGCAATCTGCGGACCCTTGGCGTCCTTGCCGGCCGCCTGCATCGCCAGGAGCGCGATCATGGTCGCGTCATAGCTGTTGGCGAGGCCCGGGCCGTTCGGCTGGCTGCCGAACTTCTCGACATAGCGCGTCACGAAGGCTTCTGCCGACGGCGTGCGCGGCGAGGCGGTGTCGGTGCCGACTGCGTTGCCGAGATACTCGATGCCGACATTCTTGCGGAAGTCGTCGGACTTCAGCGAGTTGGTCAGGATCATGTTCTGCGTGCCGCCGAGCGACAGCCATTCGCGCACGGCCGCCGTCCCTTCGGTCGGGTAAAGCGCCAGGTAGACGGCGTCCGGCTGGCCGGCCAGCGCCTCGGTCACTTCCGCCCGGTAGGAGGGCTGGGCGTCGTTCAGCGCCACCTGCGCGGTCACCTTGATGCCGAGCTTCTCCAGGTTGGCGGCAACGATCTTGCCGATGTCCTGGCCCCAGTCGTCGTTCTTGTAGAGGATGGCGACCGACTTGTAGCCCTTGTCGCGCGCCACCATGGCGCCGACGGCCGCCTGCACGCGCGAGGTGGCGAAGGTGCGGAACCACAGGCCTTCGGTCTTGCCCTGTTCGGCGAGCTTGGTGAAGGCGGTCGAGGACGAGCAGCAGGACATCTGCATCACCTTGCCCGGCACGGTCACCGAGGTCAGGATCGGCATCGACACGCCGCTCGACACCGATCCGAGCAGCACCGGCACCTGGTCGATGTCGACGAGCGCCTTGGCCGCGTCCACGCCCACCTTCGGATCGGTCTGGTCATCGCGCAGCACCAGCTCGATGTTGCAGCCGGCAACGCCGCCGGCGGAATTGACCTGCTCGACCACGAATTTCGCCGTCTCGGCGATGGGACGGCCCCAGTCGACCGAGATCGGCAGCACCGCGCCGATCTTCTGCGTGCAGGACTGTGCCATGGCCTCTCCCGCCACGGGCACCAGCCCCAGTCCGAGAACCAGCCCAAGCCCGGCTGTCTGGACACTCCGCTTCATCGTCATCTTCTAGTCCCCTCTGCTCAATGTCCGGGTTTTCCCGATTGCGATACGACCAGCCGTTCCGGAAACAGTCCTTGCGGACGCCAGAGCAGCATGCCGACGATGACCAGACCGATCAGGATGAACTGGATCGAACCGGTATAGAGTTGCGCCTCGACGGGCGCGAAACGGGAGAGGGCCCAGCCGCTGGCGGTCCAGGCGCCCCAGATCAGGAAGGCCCCCGCAATGGCGCCCCGGTTGTTGCCCGCGCCGCCGACGATCAGCATGGCCCAGATCTGGAAGGTCAGCGTGGGGAGCACGTCCTGCGGGCTGACGAAGGCATAGAAGGTGCCATAAAGGCCACCGGCCAGCCCCATGATCGCCGAGCCGGTGACAAAGGCGGTGAGACGGATCCGCGCCGGGATCTTGCCAAGCGAGCGGGCCGCGTCCTCGTCCTCGCGGATCGCCCGGAGCAGCCGGCCGAAGGGCGAGGCCGCCAGCCGCTGCAGCACCCCGTAGACCAGCACGAGAGCCACCAGCACCACCGTCAGGAACGCGATGTTGTAGGTCAGCCCGTCGCCGAGCAGGTCCCGCAAGGGCCGCTCGAAGCCGCGCAGGCCCTTGGCCCCGCCGGTCAGCCACTCCGCATTGCGCATGACGTTCTCGAAGGCGACCGCAACGCCGAAGGTGGCGATCGCCAGATAGTCATGCCTGAGTTTCAGCGTCAGCCGGCCGACGATCCAGGCGAGCAGCCCCGCCGCCGCGATGCCGCCGGCCAGCGCCAGCAGATAGGGCAAGGCAAAGCCGCCCAGATGCTCGTCCTGCGGCTGGCCGCCGAGGATCAGCGTGACATAGGCCCCGGCCCCGAAGAAGGCCGCGACGCCGCCGTTGAAGAGGCCCGTGTTGCCCCACTGCAGGTTCAGCCCCAGCACGGCGATGGCCAGGATCGAGGCCAGCGTGGCGAAAAAGACCAGATAGGACAGCACCCCGATCATGCGCGCACCTCGCCGAAGAGACCGTTCGGGCGCACCAGGAGCACCGCGAGAATGATGAGGAAGGGAACCGAGGGCGAGTAGCCGGAGGGCAGGATCAGCAGCGCGAGGCTCGAGGCGATGCCGACGATCATGCCGCCCAGCGCCGCGCCGTAGATGCTGCCGATGCCGCCGACGATGGCCGCGGCAAAGATCGGCAGCACCAGGTCGCGGCCCATCACCGGCGACAGGTGGTTGGTCATGCCGTAGAAGATGCCGGCCGTAGCCGCCAGGCCACCGCCGATCACCCAGATCAGCACGATCATCCGCTGCAGCGGAATGCCGTTGACCTGCGCCAGCGAGGGGTTCTCCGCCACGGCGCGCAACGCATAGCCGAGCGTCGTGCGCGACAGCACCAGATGCAGCACCAGCATGATGACCAGCGTTGCCGCCAGCACGAACACCTGATCCGGCTTGATCAGCAGCAGCGGATCGCGGCTGACCACCACCGCAAAGGCGATGCTCTTGGAGTAGAGCTCCGTATGCAGCCCGAAGACCAGACCGATGACATTGCGCACGATCAGCGCGACACCGAAGGAGGCAAAGACCATCGACAGTTCGCCGCCCTTCTCCCGCACCCGGCGAAAGACGAGCCGGTCGATCAGCACGGCGGAAGCACCGGTGATCGCCATGGCAATGACCATCGCCACGATGAGCGATCCGGTCAGGGTCAGCGGCGCGAGCTTCACCCCCAGCGTGGCATTCACGCCCTGGAACACCCGGTCGAACACCAGCGCCGCATAGGCGCCGATGGTCAGGAGCTCCGCATGGGCGAAATTGGCAAAGCGCAGCATGTGCATGACCATCGTCAGCCCGATGGCGCCCAGCGACAGGACCGCCCCCACGAGAATACCGTCGGCAAGCGATTGGATCATGATGCCCTCAGCCTCTTGCCGCCCAGATAGATCTCGCCCACCACCGGATCGGCGATCAGCGCGGCGGCCGATCCGTCGATCTGGTTGCGCCCGTCGGCGAGGATGTAGCAGTGGTCGGCGATGCGCAGCGCCTGCTTCACGTTCTGCTCGACCAGCAGGATGGTGGTGCCCTGTGCCGTCAGCCCGCGCGCGAGCGCCAGCACTTCTTCCGCCGCCTTCGGCGACAGGCCGGCGGAGGGTTCGTCCATCAGGATCAGCGACGGCTTCACGGCCAGCGCCATGGCAACCGCCAGGAACTGCCGCTGGCCGCCCGACAGCGCCCCGGCCTTTTCCTTCTGCTTGGCCGCCAGCGGCGGAAACCGGTTGAACAGCTCGTCGAGCCGCGCCCTCGCCTCGCCGCCCGCCTTGCGCAAGGCCAGGTCCAGGTTCTGGCGGATGGTCAGCGTGCGGAAGATGTTGTCGGTCTGCGGCACATAGGCGATGCCCTCGCCCGCCATCTTGTCCGGTGCGATACCGGTGATAGCCCGGCCCGCCAGCGTCACCGATCCCCCGCTCACCGGCACCAGCCCGGCAATCGCCTTGATCAGCGTCGACTTGCCGGCGCCGTTCGGACCGATGATGACGGTCACGCTCCGCGGCGCGACCGTCACCGACACGTCCTTCAGGATCGGCAGGTCCGGGATGTAGCCGGCCACCAGCCCGCGCACCTCAAGTCCCGCCCCGGCGGGTCCCGTCTCAGGCATCGGCCATGCTCCCCAGATAGGCATCCAGCAGCACCGGATTGGCCTGGGCCTCGGCGGCGCTGCCCTCGAAGACGACGCGGCCTTCGGCGAGCGCGATCACCGGGTCGCAGTGGCGCATAACGAAATCCATGTCGTGTTCGATGATGACGAAGGTCTTGCCCTGCCGGTTCAGCTCCTCGATCTTCTCGATCAGGATGCCCGTCAGCGTCGGGTTGACGCCGGCCGCCGGCTCGTCGAGCAGGATGATCGCCGGATCGCCCATCAAGACGCGCGCCAGCTCCAGCAGTTTCATCTGCCCGCCGGAGATCTTGCCGGCCGGATGGTCGGCCAGCTTGGCGAGGGTCACGAACTCCAGCACCGCCATGGCGCGCTCGCGGTTGCGCTTTTCCTCGGCGGCGACCCGCGCGGGGAACAGCAGCGGCCCGAGGAGGCTTTCCCCGGACTGCGCCACCGGCGCCATCATCACGTTTTCCAGCACGCTCATCCGGGCAAAGGGCCGCGGGATCTGGAATGTCCGCCCCAGCCCCTTGCGGAACAGCGCATCCGGCGCAAGTCCGGTCACGTCGGCCCCCTTCAGGGTGACACGGCCGGAACTCGGCCGCAGCATGCCGGTGAGCAGGTTGAACAGCGTCGACTTGCCGGCGCCGTTCGGACCGATGAGGCCGGTGATGGTGCCGGCGCGGATGTCCAGCGACACGTCGTCGACGGCCCGGAAGCCGTTGAAGTCGCGCGACAGGCCTCGGGTCGACAGCAGGATCTCAGCCATGGCTTGCCGCCGCCAGCACCGGGTCGTCAGGCCGGGTGTTGAGGTTGTATTTCATGATGCGCCCGTGCCGGCTGGTGCGGTCGCCTTCAAGGCCGTAGACGGGGCCGTTCGGGCCCTTCGCCTGCGCGATCACGGTGGCAATCCGCGCCCGGTCGTCCTCATCCAGCGTCAGGCGGAACACCTCGAGCGTCTTCGGCAGATGCCGGGCGTAGCGCGCGCCGACGATGGCCGCGGCGACCTGCGGCTGGTCCAGCACCCAGCGCGTCGCCACGCTGGACAGCGACACGCCGTGCCGGTCGCCGACGGCCTTCAGCGTCGCCAGCAGGGTCTGGAACAGGTCCCAGGAGCCGAACTCGTCGATGATCAGCCGGTACTTGACCAGCGACCGGTTGTCGAAGGCAAAGCCCGGATCGGGCTGGCCGAGCCAAGCCTCGGTCAGGAAGCCGCCGGCCAGGGTGCCGTAGCACAGCAGCTGCATGTCCTGCGCCTTTGCCCAGGGGGCGAGGCCCGTGGCCGGACGCCGGTCGAGGATCGAATACTGCACCTGCGCCGAGACCACGTCGAAGCCCGCATCCGTGAAGCGGGCCATCTGCCTCTCGTTCCAGTTGGTCGTGCCGAGACTGCCGATCTTGCCCTTCTCCTGGCAGCGCTTCAGCACCTCGAAGGCAGAGACCGCATCGCCGATGCCGAGATCCCACCAGAAGAACTGCACCAGATGCAGCCGGTCGATCTTCAGCCGCTTCAGCGACCGGTCGACAATGGCTTCCACCTCGTCGGGGCGGATGTCGGCCAGCCGCGACAGGTCCGGCACCAGCTTGGTGTGCACGACCGCGCGCTCGGCCACCGCAGCCCCCCGGCGCTTGCGCACATCCTCGATGAAGCTGCCGATCATCTCCTCCACGCCGGTGTAGATGTCGGCGCAGTCAAAGGTCGTGATGCCCGCATCGAGGAAGGCTTCCATGTCGGCGATCGCGGCCTCGCGCTCGACCGAGCCATGGTCGCCGGCCAGTTGCCAGCCGCCCTTGATGACGCGGGAAATCCTGTGGCCGGGACGCAGGTCCGCGGTTTCGACTTGGGTCATTCGTCAGGGCCTCCCTCGGCCTTCTTCCAGTAGGGTGTGTCGCGCGCCTCCGGCAGGCCGGTGGTCTCGCTATGGCTGAACCGGCGCTTGCCCGTCCGGGTGATGCGGAAACGGCCGCCGCAATGGGGATCGGGACAGGCCACTTCCGCGTCCGTGGACATCCAGTCATGCGGCGAGGTCTCGCGCTGCTTGGCCGGCAACAGCGGCAGCACGGCGGCGAGCGCATACATCGACACGCGCTGCCCGGGCTCGAACACCAGCGCCTCGCCCTCGACGCGGAAACTCTCGCCCTCGATGTGGCGACAGACCGGCGTGCGGCCGTCCAGGACCGTCTCGACCTTCAGGTCATAGAGCCAGAAGCCGTCGTCGGCTGCCGCCCGAGCCGGTCCGGCTCCTGCTGTCCCGCCGTCGCGCTCTGGATCCCCAGCTGCCCCTGCCTTGTTGTCGGCCACTCCGTGAGCCCTCCCCTATCGGCGTCCGGATATCTGTGATATTTGATCTTAGGTACGGGATCTTGAGATTGTCAATCGACCGTGCATGGTTAAACTTCAGGCAGGTCGGCCGGTGGCTGGACCGGCCCTGAACCGAGGCAGACCGGCAGCCGGGCGAGACATTCGGGGAGCAGCACATGAGCGCACCGCGCATCGCGAGGATCGACCAGTCGAAACTCAGGGAGAACGTCTATTTCGCGCTGCGCGACGCCTTTACACGCGGCGAGTTCGCCCCCGGCGACACGGTCAGCCTGCGCGATCTGGCCGAACAGCTCGGCACCTCGATGACCCCGGTGCGCGAGGCCGTCCGCCGTCTCGTGGCCGAAGGCGCGCTCATCGACACGCCAAGCCGCACCCTGCAGGTGCCCGCCTTTGATGCACGCCGGATGCAGGATCTGAAGCAGGCGCGGCTGGCGCTCGAGGCCCTCGTGCTCGATCTCGCCATGGACCGCATGTGCCCCGAGACCATCGCCGCGATGGAGGCGGTCCTGACCACGCATTCGGATCCCGAAATCACCGGCCCCGACTTGCAGCAGAACTACGATTTCCACTTCACGCTCTACCGCGCCAGCGAGTCCGAGGTGCTGCTGCCGCTCGTCGAAGCGCTCTGGCTGCAGTACGGCGCCTATCTCAACCTCATCATCAAGCATGAGGAAGCCCTGCGCATGCCGGAGCACAAGCATCACCAGGAGATCATCGCCGCCCTGAAGTCCGGCGACCGGGCCGCCGCCCATGCCGCACTCGCCAATGACATCGAGCGCAGCTTCCGCGTGCTGGTGCCCACCCCCTGACCCTTTCCCTTCGCCGTTTTCGACATCGACACAAGAGACATTTCATGACCCGTCACCCGGCTTCGCCGCTCACGCCCGCTCGTCCCGACCGTTTCCCGCTGGCTCCGGGGCTGGAGATCAGCCGCGCCCTCACGGGCCTGTGGCAGGTGGCCGACATCGAACGCAAGTCTGGCCCGATCGACCCGGATCTCGGCGCGGACTGGCTGGAGGCCTATGTCCGCGACGGCTTCACCACTTTCGACATGGCCGACCATTACGGCACCTCCGAGCTGATCACCGGCCGCCTGCTGGCGCGCTGTGCAAACGGCAGCGCCGACAGGCCGCTCGCCTTCACCAAGTGGTGCCCCGAACCCGGCCCGATGACCGCCGACGTGGTGCGGGCGGGCGTCGAGGAGCGGCTGGCGCGCCTCGGCACCGACCGCATCGACCTGCTGCAGTTCCACTGGTGGAGCTTCGAGCATCCGGGCTGGCTCGACGCCCTGCACGAGCTGGCGCGCCTGCGGGCCGAGGGACTGATCCGCGAGATCGGCGTCACCAATTTCGATGCCGCCCACCTGCATCTGGCACTGGCCGACGGCATTCCGCTCGCCACCAACCAGGTCTCCTTCTCGCTGGTGGACCGGCGCGCGGCAGGCCAGCTCGCCGAGGTCTGCAGCGCCCACGGCGTGCATCTGCTGGCCTATGGCACGCTCTGCGGCGGCTTCCTGTCCGGCCGCTGGCTTGGCCAGCCGGAGCCGCATGACATCGAGGACTGGAGCAAGATGAAGTACAAGCGCTTCATCGACACCATCGGTGGCTGGACTGCCTTCCAGGGCATCCTGACGGCCGCTGGCAGCATCGCCGCGAAGCACGGCGTCTCGATCTCCAACGTCGCCACCCGCTGGGTCCTCGAGCAGAAAGCAGTCGCCGGCGTCATCATCGGCGCACGCCTCGGCGAGGCCATGCACACCGCCGACAACCTCAAGCTCTTCGGCTTCAGGCTGGACGCGGAGGATCACGCCCGCCTCGAGGCGGCCTTTGCCGCGACACAGCCCGTGCCGGGCGACTGCGGCGATGAATACCGCAAGCCCCCCTTCCTCACCGCCTCGGGGGATCTCAGCCATCACTTGAGCGAGATGCCGCGCGCCAGCACCACCGAACTGACGCCGCATCGCCCGGGCGGCTTGCGCGTGCTGACCGGCTCGGAGTGGGAGGACATCGCCGGCTATTGCCGCGCCCAGCGCATCGGCGACCGCATCCTCGTCTCCGGCACCACGGCCACGGCCGGCGCCAGCCGCCCCGTCGCCCCGCAGGATGCCGCCGCCCAGACCACCTACATCCTCGACAAGATCCAGTCGGCCCTGACCGCGCTCGGCGCCAGCGCCGAGGACGTGGTCCGCACCCGCGTCTATCTTACTGACCCGGACGATGCCTTGCCGGTGTCGCGCGCCCATGGCCGCGTCTTCGGCGAGATCAAGCCCGCCAACACCCTCCTCGCCGTCGCCCGCCTGATCGGCGACTACAAGGTGGAAATCGAGGCCGAGGCGATCATCCGGCCGTAAGTCCGCTCGATCCCGAACAGGACGCCGGACGCCTCACGCGTCCAGCGTCTCAGACTGCTGACAAACCGACTCACGGTCATTCCGGACAAGGTGAGCGTTCAGCGAACCGCAGATCCGGAATCCAGCGCGTCTGTGCGAGCGCCAGCGAGCCCATAGACAAATCGATGCAACAAGACCTGTGACATCACTTCGCTGACGCTCGGCCGGGCCGGGGTGACCCTGAGTAGGTGTCAGCAGTCTTGGACGCCGGACGCCTCACGCGTCCAGCGTCTGGGCCGCGTGCAGGTCGGCATAGAGGCCGCCGCGTGCCAGCAGCTCGGCATGGGTGCCGCTCTCGGCGATGCCGCCCTCGGCCACGACGACGATGCGGTCGGCGTTGCGGATGGTGGCGAGCCGGTGGGCGATCACCAGCGTCGTGCGCCCGTGCGACAGGCTGGCGAGGGACCGCTGGATCTCCCGTTCCGTCTGGCTGTCGAGCGCCGAGGTCGCCTCGTCCAGGATCAGGATCGGCGGGTTCTTGAGGAAGATCCGTGCGATCGACAGGCGCTGCTTCTGCCCGCCGGAGAGCTTCACCCCGCGCTCGCCGATGATCGTGTCGAGCCCGTCCGGCATCGAGGTGATGAGGTCGGCCAGATGCGCCCGCCGGGCCGCGTCCCTGATCTCGTGCTCGCTCGCCCCCAGCCGCCCGTAGGCGATGTTCTCGCGGATCGTGCCGCCGAACAGGAACACGTCCTGCTGCACGATGCCGATCTGGCTGCGCAGCGAGGCAAGCGTCAGGTCGCGGATGTCGGTGCCATCGACAAGGATGGCCCCCCGTGTCGGCTCGTAGAAGCGCGGCAGCAAGGACAGGAGCGTCGTCTTGCCGGCCCCCGACGGCCCGACAAAGGCGATGGTCTGTCCGGCACGGATCTCCAGGGTCACATGGCTCAGCACCGCCCTTTCGCGGGCGTGGGCGCCGGAATAGCCGAACGAGACATCCTCGAAGCGGATGTCGCCCTTCAGCGGCGGGGCGACACGGGCCGTCGGCGCATCGGTGATGTCCGGAGCGGTGCCGATCAGGTCGAGATAGCGGCGGAAGCCGGCGATGCCCTTCGGATAGGTCTCGATCACCGAATTGATCTTCTCGATCGGCCGGAAGAACACGTTGACCAGCAGCAGGAAACCGACGAAGCCGCCATAGGTCAGCTCGCCGCGCAGCACCAGATAGCTGCCCGCCAGCATGACAAGAAGCTGCACGATGCGCATGCTCATGTAGCTGAGCGTCGTCGAGGCCGCCATGATCTTGTAGGCCTCCAGCTTGGTGGTGCGGTACTTCTGGTTATCCGCCTCGAACAGGCGCTTCTCGTGCGCCTCGTTGGCAAAGGCCTGCACCGCGCGCATGCCGCCGACATTTTCCTCGATGCGCACGTTGAAGTCGCCGATGCGGCCATAGATGCGGCGCCAGTTCTGCGTCATCTGCCCGCCGTAGCGGCTCGTCACCCACATCACCAGCGGCACGATGAGCCCGGTCATCAGCGCCAGATGCACATTCACCCAGAGCATCAGCGCAAAGGCACCGAGGAAGGTCATCACCGCGATGAACAGATCCTCCGGCCCGTGATGCGCCACCTCGCCGATTTCTTCCAGATCCTTGGTCACGCGGGCGATCAGGTGGCCGGTCTTGGTGTTGTCGTAGAAGCGGAACGAGAGCTTCTGCAGATGCTCGAAGGCCTTGCGCCGCATGTCGGTCTCGATGTTGATCCCGAGCATGTGGCCCCAGTAGACCACCACCGCGTTGAGGCCGGCCGTCACCAGATACATGCCGAAGAGCCCGACGCCGGCCAGCAGGATCAGCGAGACACTCTGCTGCGGCAGCAGCTGGTCCACGAACAGCTTCACCGCAATCGGAAACGCCAGTTCCAGCAGGCCGGCGACGATGGCGCAGCCGAAGTCGAGCAGGAACAGGCCGCGATAGGGCGCGTAATAGGCAAAGAACCGGGACAGCATGGCGATCCACGCAAGTTGGGGCCGAGGGGCGACACGGCACGGCCGCGCGAGCGCCGGGCCTGCCACGGCCGCGCTCGGTCACTCCCTGGCTCGGATGTCTTGGCTTGGTCCGGGGCGCGCCCCCGAAAGGGGGCATCCGCTCCGGCTTGGCTGGCGGAGCCCGACCTTAGTGCGTCGCAGCCGGCCTGTCCCGTCTCGCGGGGCTCCGGCGCGGATTTGGTCAGCCGCCTGTGGCAGGAAGGCCGCAAGGCACAGGGGACATGCCCGCGGCCGCACGTCCGGTCCGGGCCGAGCGGGGCGAAGTTGGGCCTGCCTCAGCGAACCTCCGGCCGATCCAGCATCTCCAGCAGCTGCTGGAAGCGCAGGCCGGCCATCGACACGCCGTCCAGCACCATGTCGTCCAGCTCGTCCTCCGCCGGCCCGCTGCCGCCCTTGCCGCGCTGCGTCGTGGTGCGCAGGCGGTCGGCCAGGAAGATGGCGAGCGCCTTGTAGAAGCGGGCGGCAAAGGCCGGGTTTTCGGCAAGCCGCTTCTCCACCAGCGCCTTCTCGAGCGCCAGCACCCGCGTGTCGCGGGCAGCCTCCACCGTCGCGGACGGCGGCGCCTTGTCGACAAAGGACATCTCGCCGAGGATCTCGCCGCTCGACAGGCTGGCGACCACCCCGACGCCGGCGACCCGCACATCCACCTGGCCATCGAGGACGATGAAGAGATGCGCCGTCGCGCGCCCCTCCTCGATCAGCACCTCGCCCGGCTTCAGGCTGCGGCGATGGCCGCTCTGCCCCATCCAGACGATGTCGGCATCATCGAGCTGACCAAGGATGTAAAGCACCTTGCGCATGAAAGGACTCCCTTGAAAATCTCAGACGAGCTGCCGCCGGGCATGGGCCGCAAACACCCCGCCCTTCTGCATCAGCTCGGAAAATGTCCCCGTCTCCACGACCTTGCCGCGCTCCAGCATGACGATCCGGTCCACCTTCTCGATTGTGCTGAGCCGGTGCGCGATGACGAGCCGGGTGACCGGCAGGCTGGCCAGGGTCTCGGTGACGATGGCCTGCGTGCGGTTGTCCAGCGCGCTGGTCGCCTCGTCGAGCATCAGCACCGCCGGCTTCTGCACCAGCGCCCGGGCAATCAGGATGCGCTGGCGCTGGCCGCCGGACAGGGTGCCGCCGCCGTCCAGCAGCACGGTGTGCATGCCCATCGGCATCTGCTCGATATCCCGGTCCAGCCCCACCAGCCGCGCCGCCTCCAGCGCCTCGTCCAGCCCGAGGCCGCTTTCCCCGGCGATGTTGGCATGGATGCTGCCGGCCATGATCCGGCCGTGCTGCAGCACCACGCCGATCTGGCGGCGCAGGTCCGACAGGTCCAGCCGGCTCAGCGAATGCCCGTCGTAGAAGATGTCGCCCAGCTCCGGACGGTCGAAGCCCAGCAGCAGGCGCAGCAGCGTCGACTTGCCCGAGCCCGAGGCCCCGACGATGGCGACGAACTCGCCGCGGGTGATCCTGAGCGAGAGTTCGTTCAGCGCCAGCGGCGCGGTCTCGGTGTAGCGGAACGACACGTTGCGGATGTCGATCGTGCCCTCGAGCGTCACCGGGCGGCTGTCGACCGGCGGCGTGTCGGGGACGGAGGCGATGATCGGCTCGGCCCGTTCGATCAGCGGGATGGCGGTCAGCGACTGGGTCAGGGCCCCGGCCAGCGCCGAGATCGCCGCCAGCACCTGGGCAAAGGCCGTGGTGACGGTCACGAAATCGGCCAGCGAGAAGCTCGGCGCGGTGCCGCCCTTCAGCGCATCCGCCTTCATCAGATAGACGATGGTGGCATAGAGCGTCAGCGTCGCCAGCTGCGGCAGCAGGGCATCCAGCGTCGCCTGCCAGTTGGCCCAGCGTCCTGCGGCCACGGTGTGGCCGATGTTGCGGGCAAAGAGCTGCGACCAGCGGGCAAAGCCCATGCGCTCGCTGGCAGCGGCGCGCAGCTTGCCCACGCCCATCAGCATCTGCACGACGAAGCTGTCCAGCCGCCCCTTTTCCGCCAGCCGCCGGCGCTCGTGGATGAGGCCGCGATAGGACACGAAGGCGTTGACACCGCCGAGCACCAGCGCCAGCGCCAGCGCCAGCAGGGCGAGGCGCCAGTCGACGGTCAGGATGGGGATCAGGCTGATCAGGCTGAACACGCTGCTTGCCGCCGCGCTGGAAAAGGCCTCGGTAATGACCTGCCGCGCGCTCTGGATGCCGAGCACCCGGTCGGTGATGTCGCCCACCGCGAAGCCCCGGAAGAAGGCCGGTGGCAGGCGCAGGAGGCGCAGCAGCAGCGCCGGCTGCAGCCGGCCCTCGAAGCCGAGTTCCGCCCGCAGCATGGTCAGCGCCTTGCCGGCCTCGAACACGGTCCGCGCCAGCGCCGCCGCAATCAGCCCGCCGATGATGACCCCGGTCAGGCCGATGTCGCCGTAGGGGATGGCATTGCTGATCAGGAAGCGCGAGCCATAAGGCACCAGCATCGCCAGCACGGCGGTTGCCAGCATCAAGAGGACAAGCCGCACCCGGTCGGCGGCGAGGGTTGCGAAGCCGAAGACGAACAGGTCGCGGAAGCGCAGCGGCCGCGCCGGCAGCGCCGGATAGAGCTGCAGCGCATCGGAGGCGAGGCCGCCGTCGCCGCTGCCTTCCATCGCGTCGCTGGCAATCGGCCGCACCTCGGCGCCGTCGCGGATGACCCAGCGCCCGCCGGCATGCAGCAGCGCCACCGGCCGCCGCTCGGGCCCCAGATAGCCGAGCATCGGCGGCCCCGGCTGGCGGGTCCAGCCCGGACGCAGCAGCACCGGCCGCGAGATCATCTCGTGCCGCGCGAGCACGGCCTGCAGGCGGCTCGCCACGGTCGCGTCCGGAGCGGGAGCCTCGAAGGCCTCGATCCGGGGCGTCACCGCCTGGGCCGACATCAGGGCCAGGAGCGCCGCCTTCAGCGGATCACCTGCGGTCGGGATCGCGCCCCGCGCCAGCGCCGCACCGCCGCCCGACGCCACAAGCCCGGCCAGCGCATCCGCCGTCAGCGCCTCGCCATGCCGTCGCCGGCGTTCGCGCCAGTCATCGGCTCCGGGCATCCGCCGGCTGGCCAGCGCCCGGGCTGCGAGCAGCGGGGCCAGCTCTGCCGTCGCAGCGGCCGCATCCTGCAGGCCGCCTGTGCGCGGCGCATTGACCGCCTGCCGCAAGGCCTCGCACCAGCCGTCGGCCAGGGCCCGCGTGACGGTGCTGCCGGCCGCAAGCGGCTCGACCTCGCTGTCGGGGCCGCCGGCGGCGAAGAAGCGCACGGTCGTGCCGTCGTCCGTGACCACCGCACCGATGCCGCACAGGAGCGCGCCGGTCTCCAGCCGCAGCAGCGCGGTCCGGCGCTGCGTCCGCGGATCCCCCGCGACGGCAAAGACGTCGACATAGCTGCGGCTGACCCGGTACCAGGCGGAGGGATCGCCGAGGTCGAGCGGATGCGCGCTGGTGACGGACAGGGACGCGCGGATGTCGGTCTCGCTCATGGCCCGCCTCCTCAGTGTCCGCCCGAGCGGATCAGGTCGGCATAGTCGCCGCCCGCCGCCATGAGGCTGTCGTGGTCGCCCCGCTCGACGATGCGGCCCTGATCCATGACGATGATCTCGGAACAGTCGCGCACGGTGCTGAGCCGGTGGGCGATGATGATCGCGGTGCAGCCGCGCCGGCGCAGGTTCTCGTCGATGATCTTCTCGGTCTGCGGGTCGAGTGCGGCGGTGGCCTCGTCAAGCACCAGCACGGCCGGATCGCCGACCAGGGCGCGCGCGATCTCCAGACGCTGGCGCTGGCCGCCGGAGAAATTGCGGCCGCCTTCCTCGACGCGGGCATCCAGCTCGCCCGGCCTTGCGACGATGTCGTCGAGGATCGCGGCATCTTCCAGGGCCCGGGTGATGGCGTCGTCCGGCACATCCGGATTCCACAGGGTCAGGTTTTCCCGCACCGTGCCCTCGAACAGGAAGATTTCCTGGTCCACATAGGCGATGTTGGCCGCCCGGCGGTACTGGTCGAGGTCGCTGAGCGGGATGCCGTCAATGCGCACCTCTCCCGACCAGGGCGCCACAAGACCGCAGATGATGCGCCCGAGCGAGGACTTGCCGCAGCCCGAGCGGCCGACCAGCGCGATGCGCTCGCCCGGCCGGGCCCGCAAGGAAATGCCGTCGAACAGCGGCTCGTCCAGCGGATTGTAGCCATAGCGGATGGTGTCCAGCTCCAGCGCCCCGTTGAGCAGCGTCGGGCCACGCGCCAGCTCCGGCGCGGGCGGCTGCGTCAGCGGATCGGGCGGATTGCGCATGGCGTCATCCACCCGGTTCAGGTCGGCGCGGATCGCCGCCAGCTTCGGCGACAGCTGCACGAGGCTGACGAGCGGCGCGGTAAAGCTCGCCGCCAGCAGCTGGAAGGCCACCAGGTCGCCGATGGTCAGCCCGCCCTGCATCACCCGCAGCGCGCCGACGCCCAGGATGGCCGCGTCGATCAGGCCGCTCAGCAGCGTCGGGCCGAGCGAGGTGATCATGGATTTCTGGCCCACGTCCTGCGAGGTGTTGAGCATGCGGGCATGCACGCCCGCCCAGCGCCCGAAGGAACTGGTCTCGAGGCCGGACGCCTTGATCGTCTCGATGTTGTAGATGATGCCGACGGTTGCCCCGCCGAGCTTGCCCTGCTCGACGGCAAAACGGATGGAATCCTGCCGCAACCGCTTCTGCACGAAGCGCAGGAGCAGCAGGTTGGGCAGGCCCAGCGCCACCGTCATCAGCCCGAGCAGCGGATCGTAGCCGATCAGGACCAGCGCGAAGAAGATCAGCGTGCCCCAGTTGAGCAGGGCATTGGCCATGTCGGCCGAGATCACCTCCGCCACGCGCCCGCTCGCCTCGATCCGTTCGGCCACCTCGCCGGGACTGCGTTGCGAGAAGAAGGCCATCGGCAGGTGCAGCACCCGCCAGATGAAGGCGCTGGCCCCCGTGATGGTGAGTTTCGTCTGCAGCCTCAGGATCAGCGAGGCGCGCAGATGCGTCAGCACGGCCCGGATCAGGGCCGTCGCCGCCAGCGCGAGGAACAGCGGCGTCACCCAGTGTTGCTGCTGCATCATCAGCACGCCGTCGACGAACAGCTTGGCATAGACCGGCAGCACGACCCCGGGGATGACCAGCGCCAGGCTCAGGATGGCAATGAGGGCCAGGCCCTTGTGCGACTGCGTCACCCGGGCCCGGAAGGCGGCCATGAGCCCGGAGGGCTTGGCGGTGCGCCGGAACTCCGGCGTGCGCTCGAAGGTCAGCACCACGCCGGTAAAGGCCTCCGACAGCTCCTCGCGCGTGATCACCCGCGGGCCGCTGGCCGGATCATTGATGAAGGCATGGGTCTCGGTCATGCCTTCAAACACGACGTAGTGGTTGAAGTTCCAGTGCAGGATCGCCGGCCAGGGCAGGTCGACGAGCCCCTCCGGCTCCTTGCGGTAGCCTTTCGCCGTCAGGCCGTAGCGGCGGGCGGCCTTCAGCACGTTGCTGGCCTTGGAGCCGTCGCGCGAGACGCCGCAGGCAATGCGCAGTTCCTCGAGCGGGATCCAGGCACCATGGTGGGCGAGGATCATCGCCAGACTGGCCGCGCCGCATTCCACCGCCTCCATCTGCAGGATGGTGGGGGTCTGCATGCGACGCCGGCGCTTGCGCGCCACGGCAGGCTTGTCTTTGCTCATGGCCCCGCTCACCCGGCCAGACCCGTGATCTTGCGCAGCCACGGGATGACGTAGCTGATCGGCCGCCGCCAGGCGACGGTCACCTCGGCTTCGGCCAGCGAGCCGCTGGTGAACTGCTGCTCGGGGCCGGAGCCGCCGGACCAGGCAAACCCGCTCGCCGTGCGCGGATCCCGGGTCAGCGAGATCCGCGCCGCGTAGGGCGCCCCTTTTTCGGAGAAGCTCTGCACGAGCTGGTCGTTGCGCAGCACCGCCTGCATCGCCTGGGCCGTCGAGGGGAAGTCGGACACGTCGCTGACGCGCCCTTCCATCATGCCGAACTCTTCCCGCCGCACGGTCGAGGGGGCGATCTGCACATCCATGCCGGGCTTCACCCGCTTGCCCTGGTTGGGCGGCAGGTACAGCAGCAGCTCAAGGCCGGTCGCCCCGCTCTCGACGCTCAGAAGCGGCTGCCCGGGCGCGATCCGGGTTCCCGGAATGGCCTTCCATTCCGTCACGCGCCCGTCGGCCGGGCTCAGGATCGTCTCCTGCTGGCGGAGCTGGATCTCGATCTCCGCCAGCTGGCGGCGGGCATCGGCCAGCCGCTCCTCGGCGCCGCGAATGTCGCGCTGGTTGGCGTTGCGCTGGGAAATGTCCTCGGTCTCGAGCTGGGACATCTGGCTGCGGGCTTCCAGCTCGCTCTGCCGCGCCTGCGCCAGCGCCAGCCGGGTCTCGTTGAGCTGCTGCCAGGTGATCAGCCGCCGGTCGAACAGGGAACTGTCCTGCTCGGCCTGCTTCGCCAGCACGGCCACCCGCTCCTGCGCATCCTTGACGCGCAGGTCGAGCACGCGGGCGCGCGCCGCAAGCGTGTCCTTCGATGCGCGCGCGCCTTCGGCAATCTGCCCGCGCAGTGTCTCGAGCTGGCCGGCGCGTTCGCTCACCACGGCCCGGATGTTCTCCAGCTGCTGCCGCAGCGCCGGATGGATGACCCGCGCCACCTGTTCGCCCTGCGACACGCGACCGCCGACAGGCACCAGGATCTCCGACAGCGTCCCCTCGCCGATCGCCACCGCATCGACGACCCGGCCGCCGGAGGTGATCAGGATGCCCGATCCCTTGACCCGTTCCGGCACCCGGCCGAGGATCGACCAGGCCAGCGCAAGGCCGATCAGCGACAGCACGGCAAGCATCGCGATCCAGTCGCGCGGCCGCGTCAGCCGGATCAGCTGGTCAAGCTGCTCCGGCGATGACAGCCGGTCGAGAGCCGACTTGCGGAACAGCCGCGCGGCCTGGTTTTCCACCGCCGTCTGGGGCGCTGCTGCGGAGGTCTGCGAAGCGGAGGTTTCGGTCGCCATTCCCATACTTTCAGATCGTCAGTTCACGGCCTCGGTGACCGGCGCCACGGGGGCGGCTGCGGCCAGTGCGTCCCGTTCGGCGATCAGCCGCGCCACATCCTGCTCGGTCCAGCCGCCGCCCATCGCCCGGTAAAGGGCAATCGCCGACTGGAACCGGGCAAGCCGCACCTGCTGCAGGCTGTCGACGGCGGTGAAATAGTCGCGCTGCGTGTTGAGCACGGTGGTCATGTCGACCTGCCCGGCCTCGAGCTGCTCGAGCGTCAGGTCGTGCGCCTTGCGTGCGGCCGCCGTCGCGCGGGCTGCCACCCGCTCTTCCCGCGCTAGTCCGCCATAGGCAATCAGCGCCTTCTCCACGTCGGCCAGCGCGCTCATCACCGACTGCTGGTAGGTCGTCACCAGTTCCTGCCGCCGGGCCTGCGTGCCCTCCAGCTGCGCCACGAGACGGGGCATGTCGAAGATTGGCTGGGCAAGCTGTCCGGCGACCGAGAACACCCCGGCCGCACCGGAGAACAGCGCGCCGGTGGTCACGCTCTCGAAGCCCTTCTGCAGCGTCAGCGTCAGGCTGGGCAGCATCGCGGCGCGGGCGCTCGCCACATTGTTGGCCGATGCGGCCAGAAGTTCCTCGGCCTGCCGCACATCCGGGCGCCGGCGCAGCAGGTCGGCCGGCGCTCCGGCAACGAGCGCCGGGATCGAGAGACGGCCAAGGCTGCCCCGTGTGATGCGGATCTCGCCGGGCGTCGCGCCGACCAGCAGCGCGAGCGAGATCTCTTCCTGCGCCAGGGCCCGCTGCAGCCGCAGCACGGTGGCCTCCTGCTGCAGCACCACGGTTTCCTGCTGCGCCTGCATGATCTGCGTCGCCGAGCCGGCCTCGACACGGGCCCGCACGTTCTCCTCCACCTTGCGTGCCAGCACGAGGTTCTCGCGCGCCAGACCCAGCCGGTCCCTGAGCGACAGGATCTGGACATAGGACAGCGCGGTTTCCGAGGTGACGGTCAGGCGGGTTGCGGCGACTGCAAACGCGGCCGCATCGGCCCGGTTGGCGGCGGCGGCGAAATTGGAGCTGGCCTTGCCCCAGAAATCGAGCTCCCAGGACGCATTGAGGCCGACCTTGCGCTGCTGGCGCACCGGCATCTCGACGCCCGCAGGCAGACCGGCCGTGTTCGCCGACGCCTGGAAGGTCGTCTGGCTGCCGCCCAGCCCGCCGCTCGGGAGCTGGCCCGCAAAGGCCTCCTCCGCGCCGGCCTCCGCCTGCCGCAGGCGGGAGAGGGCAACGCCGATGTCCCGGCTGCCGAGTTCGGCCCGGCGGATCAGGTCGGCGAGGTCCTGCGACCGGAAGGCGGTCCAGAACTCCGTCGCCGTCTGGTGCGCGCGCGACGCCTCCGCCGCATGGGCAAAGCTGGCCGGCAGCGTCAGCGATGCCTCCGCAGGCGACGGGGTCAGATGCTCGCCCATGGCGGCGCAACCGGTCAGGGTCACGGCCAGCAGGCAGTGACCGAGACCGCGACGAACCGCACCGGACCGGGCAACAAGAACTCGAAACATGATCCCCACCGACGCCCGTACAGCCGACGTCCCCGCCGGGACGGACACAGACCGCCCCGCCGTGACGCCTACCATCTACCAGCCCCCGTCACGCCGTTACACCCCAAATTCTCCATCCGTCCCAAGACAATCCGCCACCACCCGCGCCCGACGCGCCCCACGACAGTGAAGACCAAAAGGAAAGACAGTCAACAAGAAGAAAAATTCCAGTCTTTGATCAGGAATCCCGAATAAATCAAAGCAAAGAAGACCTGCTTTTCGGACACGCAACCACGCGCTGATTGCGCAGACATCGAAGTGATTAACATCTGTTAACATTAAGATCAAAGTGACCTGCGCAAGATCAACGGCCGTTGATGGTCCACATCTTTATGGCGCGGTCCAGCGTGGTAAGAAGGGGAGACACGCCTCGACGGGACAACGCCCGCCCGGATGCCGTCTGCGCCAGCCCCCGGCGAGACGGGTGCCAGGGCCGGGAGCCCGACCGATCGACAGAATGCCACCGGCAACAGGACGCGCATGAACGCCTTGGTCCTCAGACCTGAAAGCCTCGCGGCAGACGCGGTCACGGCCGGCAACGGGTCGGCGGCCGCCGCCCGGCATGCGCTGGCCGGCGCGGCGCTGCGCGCGCATCCCGACTTTCCCGCCGTCCGCGATGCGGCGGTCGCCAACCTGGTCCAGCTCTTCCGCGGCGACTACCTGCTCGGCCGCCTCCTGCTGGAAGAGGGACGCTACATCACCATCCAGACCATCCTCAGCCTGGCGGCCTGCCAGCAGGCCGAGGAGCGGAGCAGCTGGCTGACGCTCGGCCGGCTGCAGACACGCCTGGCCGGGTCCGAACTGGCCAGCCGCAACCGCATCGAGGCGCTGGTCGCCATCCTGGAACGCTACGGCTACCTCGAACGTCGCAAGGCGGAAGAGGACATGCGCATCACGCTGCTGCTGCCCACCGCCCGGCTCTGGGGGGCGGACGCCGTGCTGATGGAAGCGCTGGCCGGCCCGGTGGCCCGGTTCGGCGATGCGGTTCCCCAGGGCAGCGCACATCGCGGGCTTCTGGCCCGGGCGCGTCAGGCTGGCCAGCCGCACATCGAGGACGCCGGCCTGGCCGCCGAGGCAGCGCCGGCCGCCTTCGACCCCCAGACCCCGGCCTGGTCGAGCCGCGACCTGGCGATCGCAGGCGCCGGACACCGGTCCTGGCACCGCGCCGTGGCACCGGAGCTTGATGCCTACTTCGCCCTGCGCGCCCGCCATGCCGAGTTGCAGGGCATTGCCTCCCGCGATGGCGGCTATCTGACCCTTCTCCTGTTGCTGTGGGAGGCAGGCCACAGCGCCTCGGCGCATGTCAGCCTGCCCTTCGAGCTCCTGTCCAGCCACACCGGCGTCTCGCGCACCCATGCCCGGCTGCTGATCGAGCAGGCGGAAGCCTGCGGCTTCATCCGGCTCCATGCGAGGGGCGGACGGGACATCGAGGTCTGCGACCGGCTGCATGAGGCGATGGACACGTGGTTTGCGGATCTGATGGCCTTTATCCTGGCGGTGGACTAGCCTCGTGGCCATGAGCGAGGCCACCCCTGCAACCATCGAACGGCTGTCACGGCGCACCGGCATTGCCCCGGATTACATCCGCGACCGGCTGGGGCCACCGGCACCCGGCCATGGCCCTGGTCCAGCCCCGGCCCTGCTTGCGGACGAGGCGATGATCGAGCGCGTGCTGGTGCAGGAGACCTCGTTCTTCCGGCATGCGGCACAGTGGACGCTGCTCGGCAGCCTGCTGCGCGACGGCAGCACCTTCCCCGCACGACCGCTGCAGGTCTGGAGCGCCGGCTGCGCCACGGGCGAGGAGGTCTGGTCCCTCGCCTATCTGCTGCAGTCGCTGGGGTCCGGCGCGTCGCGGATCCTCGGCAGCGACATCAGCCCGACCGCGATCCGCATTGCCGCCCGGGGCACCTACACCCGGCTGGAGGCCATGGGCAGCTTCCGCGACCTGCCCGAGTTTGCCCGCAACGCCTTCCCGCGCCGCAGCGGCGAGAGCTGGTCGGCGCCAGCGTCCTTGCGCAGCATGGTCCGCTTCGAGGTGCACAACCTGCTCGACCCTGTGCCGGCCGCACTGGAGGGCCATCCGGCGGACCTTGTGTTTTGCCGCAACTTGCTGATCTACTTTACCGAAGCGGCGACCTCGCAGGCTCTTGCCCGATTGGCCGGAGCCATGCGCAAGGGCGCGATCCTCGTTCTCGGAGCGGCCGAATCCATGCGCCCCACCGCCCTGTTTGAGCCTCTGGAGGCTGCCGGCGCCACCGTCTGGCGCCGGACGGCGGCTGCGGCCGGGACCGGCGCGTGAAGCGGCCGATCCTGATCGCGGCGCCCGGGGCCTTCGAGCGCTCGGGCCTGCGCCGCATCCTTGCGGAGGCGTTTCCGGCGGCCGAGCTGCGGGACTGCGCCACGCCGACCGACCTGCTGCAGGCCCTGGAGGCCCGCTTTGCCGGGCTGGTCGTCGTTGACGAGGCGCTGCTGCAGGTGCCCGGGGCGGCGGCCCTGCTCGGTAGAGCGATGGACCGGCTGGACCGGCGGCTCATTCGTCTGGCCCGCGACCCGGCAACCCCCGGCCCGCCGATCGGCACCTGGGCGCGCGACCTTCCCGAACGGCTGCGGTCCGCGCTCGCCGCACAGGCCGGACCAGGGGCGGCCCCTGCCCGACCACCCGTCTCACCGCCAGTCATCTCACCGCCAATCAATTCACAGCTAGTCACCTCACAGCCTGCCGTCTCCCGGACCGCTGCGCCGGATGCGCGCGCGGCCCCCGTGACGCCCGACGGCCTGCCCGGCCGGCAGGCTGCGCGCCCCCGGCCGGGCATCGCGGCGGTCGGACCGACCGCATCGCCACGCCCCCTGTCGCCCCGCTGCCTGCTGGTGGCAAGCAGCACCGGCGGCCCCGGTGCGCTCGGCGCGCTTCTGGCCGCGACCACCGGCGGCGGCCTGCCCTGGATCATCGCCCAGCACATGCCGAGCCATGGCACCGCAGCCTTTGCCGCGCATCTGGCGGATGTCACCGGCCGGACCGTGCACGAGGTGTCGGACCGCAGCAGCGTCGCGGCCGGAGACATTCTCGTGCTGCGCGGCGGCCAGGACTTCGAGCTTCTGGCCGAGGCCGACGGCGGCCTGCTGCTGCGTCCGGCCGCTCCGGCGGACAGTCCGTTTCACCCCAATGCGGACGGGCTGATGCTGTCGGCAGCCGCACGCGGCATCCCGGCTGCGGCGCTGGTCCTGAGCGGCATGGGCGAGGACGGAGCCGTGGGCGCCGCCGCGCTGGCCGCCGCCGGAGGTCCGGTGTTCGTCCAGGCCCCCGCGACCTGTGTCGTGGCCGGCATGCCGGGCGCAGCCCTCGCGCGGCTGCCGCTGGCACCGCAGCTCGACCCGGCCGCGCCGTCACTGGCGTTTCTCAGGCTGTGCTCGCACCGGCCATGACCAGGATGAAGGCGAAATGGGTGAGGTGGTGCAGGGTCTGATCCAGCCCGAGCAGCCACCAGAAGCCGGCCCGTTGCGGCGTCGCCCCGGTCACCCGGACAAGGGCCGCCTTGCTCCGGTCGATGGCAAAATGAACCACGAAGTCGACCGCTGCCAGCCACAGGCAGGAGGGGGCGATCGCCGAGGCCAGCAGCGCGGTCAGCGCTGCATGGATCCCCGCATGGGCCGCCAGCGGCAGGATCCAGTGGTCGCGGCCTTCCTTGCCCATGGCCATCCAGTGGGTCTGGAACAGGAAATCGGCAATGAAATGCTTGGCGAGAAAGGCAAGGACCACCAGGCCGAGCCAGCCGGTGTCAATCTGATCAGGGATCTGCAATCACTCCCCCCGGACGACTTGCAAGAAAAAACAGCAAACACGCTTTCCTAACCAACTGCCGATAGGTTTTCCACCCTGGGCCAGGCTTGTCCCGCGCTGTCGGCTGGAACATTTCGGGTGGAATGCAGCCGCTCACGCGCGCGTGGACTAAAGACCTGACATGCTTGCCATAATCCGCCCGCGCTCCGTCCTGGGGCAGGCCATCCCTCGGGGGTCAGCTTGAAGAACGTCACCCTGTCGACCCGCATCTACGGCCTCGCGGCCATCCTGCTCGTCCTGCTCGCGCTGCTCTCCGCCGTCGGCTATTCCTCGGTCAGGGATCTGGCGAAACTGTCCTCGGACATGGACCGCTTCTATCGCGCGGTCGGGCAGATGTTCCTGGCCGACCGGGACTTCACCGGTTTCCGCCTGCGCAGCAACGCCGTCTTCACCTACGCCCGGACGGGTGACTTCGAACGGACCGAAGCCCAGTCACGCCAGATCGACGAGGCCCTGACGCAGACCGCCAGCCTGCTGGCCGGCCGCGACGAGGAGCGCCTTGTGGCGGAAATCCGCGAGGGCCTGACGAGCTACCGTCAGCGCGCCCGCACCCTGATGCAGCAGCGTCTGGAGATCGCCGAGGCCGGTGCGACCCTGTCCGGCCAGATCAAGGCGCTGCGCGCCGATCCGGCGGCAAGCCCGGAGCTGCTGCGGGCTCTTGATGCGGTCGCCCTCGCCGCCGGCACCCTGTCGGCCGCCACGCAGCAGGCCGGCTCCGCGGCCCTCGCCGCAGCCCCGGCTGCCAGCTCTCCGGCCGAACGGCTCGCCCGCCAGGCTGCGGTCGAGCTTGAGGCCACGCAGGCTGCCTTCGTGCAGGCAGCCGGCCTGAGTGGCTCGGAGTCCGTCAACACGGAAGAACGTGCGATCCTCGACAAGATCGCCGCCTTCCGCCAGACCATGCAGGGCGAGATCACCAGCCTCAGCACCACCGTGGCCAGCCGGACGGCCGAGGTGCAGCAGCTTCTGGCCCTGCTGGCCGGCGGCGGAATTCTGGCCGGCCTCGTGATCGCCGTGCTGATCGCCCGCTCGATCATCCGCCCGCTGACCCAGATGACCCATGCCATGACACGCCTGTCCGAGGGCGATGGCAATGTCGTCATCCCGGGCCTCGGCAGCACCAACGAGATCGGCCGCATGGCCGGCGCCGTCAATGTCTTCAAGGAGAATGCCGACAAGATCGCCGCCATGCTCAAGGCCGAGGAGACCACGCGGGAGATCGGGGGCGTGATTTCGCGCGCGGCGGCCGGCGACCTGACCGTGCGCGTGTCGATGGACGGCAAGGCCGGCTTCCTGCGCGACATCGGCGAGCAGGTGAACCGCCTGCTGGACGTCTCTCACGCCTCGTTCCGCGACTTCGGCGACAAGGCGCGCAGCACCGCCCTCTCCGTGGGCGAGGCGAGCATGGCCGTGTCGCAGGTGGCCGACGGTGCCCGCGTGCAGAACGCGTCGCTGTCCCAGGTCGCCACCGCCGTCAAGGAGGCCATGCTGGCCATCCGCGAGGTCTCCGACAACACCCGGCTCGCCAGCGAGAAGGCCGACAACGCCACCGCCCTCGTCGAGCGCGGTCTCGCCTCGGTCGAGGCCATGGGGGCCCTTGTCGACCGGATCGCGCAGAACAGCCGCAAGGTGAACCAGATCACCCAGGTCATCGCCCAGATCGCCAACCGCACCCACATCCTGTCGCTCAACGCCGCGATCGAGGCGGCCCGCGCCGGCGAGCATGGCAAGGGCTTCGTCGTCGTCGCCCAGGAAGTCGGCAAGCTGGCCGAAAGCGCCGGACAGAATGCCAACCAGATCGCCGAGATCGTGGAGCAGGCGAGCGAGGACAGCCTCGCCGGCAAGCAGGCCGCCGACACCGTCCGCGCCGCCATCGAGGGCATTTCCGGCGAGGCCCGCCAGACCACCCAGATGATCCACGCGTCGGTCGCCGCCATCGAGCAGCAGCGCGCGTCCATCACCCAGATCGACGGCACGGTCAGCGACCTGAAATCGATCGCCAACTCCAATTCGGCCGCCGCCGAGGAGATCACGGCGACGATGGTCCAGCTGGCGCGTCTGGCCGACGAGACCCGCCAGCGCATCGACGCCTTCAAGATGGCCTGAGGACACGGCACGGGAGCGGATGCGACGCCGATGGGGCAGACGACGTCAGATGGCAGCGGCACCGCACGCGGCACGGGCAACGGCGGCACGGGCAGCAGCGGCACGGGCAGCGGCACGGGCAGCGGCGGGGGCACGTGGCACGTGACCCTGGTCAGCGATGACCCGGGACTGGCCGTGAGCCTGAGCGCGCTGCTGGCGCGGGCGCCGGAGGCCCGCCTGTCCGTGGTGGCCACCGCCGACGCGCTGGCCGGGCTGCGCCGCCTGCCGGCGGATGTGGTGCTCCTCGATGCCGACAGCCTGCCCGACGTGGCCCGGCTGGCCGGTGTCGCCGTACTGATCCAGCCGGCCCCGGTCGCGGTCACCGGCCTGTCGGTCATCCCCGGCAGCCAGGGGCACGACCTCTGCCGCAGCCGTGGCGCGAGCCTGATCCACGCCAAGACCGGCGGCACGGCCGATCCGCTTCTGGCTGGTCCGGCCGGCGACGCGCTGCTGTCCGGCCTTGGCGCCCTCGCGGCCGGCCAGGCCACGGGCCGTCCCGTCGCACCTGCAGGGGAGGACGCCGATGCCGGGCTCTGACTTCGCAGGCGACCTGCTCGCCGAATGTGCCGAGCATCTCGACGCGATCGAACCGGTTCTGGTCGGCGCCGAGACCGGCACGCTGTCGCGCGCCGAGATCGACGTCCTGTTCCGCGCGTTCCATTCGCTCAAGGGCCTCGCCCGCGTGGCGGGTCTTGCCGCCCTGGAAGGGCTGACGCACCAGGCCGAGACCTGTCTCTATCCGGTGCGCACCGGCACCGCCGAGCTTCAGGCAAGCGCCATCGAGGCGCTGCTGCGGCTGGTGGATGCGATCCGCCTCGCCCTTGCCGGCGGCGACCTTGCCGGCTTCGTCGCACCGGACGGCCTGTCGGACACGCTCGACCGGCTCGCCCGGGCAAGCGATGCGCACAGCCGCCCCGCCGCAGCTCCGGCTCCCGCACCGACACGCGACGCCCTTGGCCTCGAACCGGACATGAGCCGGGCCTTCGCCGAACTCCTGGCCGAGCTGCTCGACGACAGCGCGGCCGCAGTCGCCCGGGGCGACAGCGACGCCCTCAGGGAGGCGGCGACCGTCCTCGCCCACGGCTCGGCCCGCATCGGCCTCGGCGGTCTGGAGCGCTGTGCCCGGATGCTGGCGCAGGCGGAGCCGCAGGACGCCCCGGCGATCCTCTCCGGCATCCTCGCCCAGGCCAAGACGATCGAGGCGCTGAGCGGGGTGGAGACCGGCTGGGCCGAGGCCAGCATGGCCCTTGGACTGCCTGTCGAGCCGCCGGCCGCCGGGGAGCTGGCCACCGCTCCGCGTCTGCCGGACCTGCTGGCCGCCCGCCTCGCGCACTGGAAGGTGGCGCCGCATCATCTGCCGCGCCAGAGCACTCCCGCGCTTGAGCGCCTCGCCGACGACCCGGCGACCCGGCTGGTGGAAGCCGTGATCCCCCTGCCCGAGGCGGAGGGGCTCGCGGAACTGGTCGCCGCGCTGCCGGGCCTGATCGCCGGGCGCAGCATCACGACGCCGGCCGGCCCGGGCCTTGCGCTGCTGGTCGCCGTCAGCACCGCCGACATGCCGGAGGGACTGGAGGCCGCCGGCAGCCAGACCGCGCTGCCGGGACTGTCGGCAACCGGACTTGCGCCCCTGTCGCTGACCTGGCTCGATGGCCTGACACCGCCGGCCCATTTCGCCGAACAGGCCGCCGCCCCGCGGCTTGCCGCCGTGGAGGAAACCCAGGTCCGCGTGCCGGTCGAGGTGCTCGACCGGCTGTTCGGCCGCATCGGGTCGTTCTTTACCCTCGGCAGCCGCCTCAATGTTCTGGCGAGCGAGGGCCGCAGCGGCGAGGCGCTGCGCCGTCTCTACGACCACGCCTCGGCCCGCGCGCCCGAACTGCTGCCGGAGGTCGAGGCCCTGCTGGCGGACCGGCGCGACTTCCTGACCCTGGAAGCCGAGGTCAGCCATTTCATCAGCCTGATCCACGAAAGCACCCTTGGCCTCAGGGTCATCCCCTTCGAGAACATCATCGCCCGCTTTCCGCGCATGGTGCGCGAGGCCGCGCGCGAGCTTGGCAAGTCCGTCCGCTTCGAGCAGACCGCCGGCGCGATCAAGATCGACAAGGGCATGGCCGACATGCTGGTCGACCCGCTGATGCACATGATCCGCAACGCCATCGACCACGGCATCGAGACACCCGAGGCCCGGGTGCGCGCCGGCAAGGCCGCCACCGCCCGCCTCACCCTGACGGCCGAACAGCATGGCAACCGCCTCGTCCTGACGGTCAGCGACGACGGGCGCGGCATCGACATTGCCCGCGTCGGCGAGAAGGCCGTGGCCCAGCGCCTCGCCAGCGTCGATGACCTGGCCCGCATGAGCGAGGCCGAGATCGCCCGCTTCATCTTCACGCCGGGCTTCTCGACGCGCAGCGAAGCCAGCACCGTCTCCGGCCGCGGGGTCGGCATGGATGTCGTCCTGGTCAATGTCACGCGCCTCGGTGGCCGCATCGAGATCGACACCGAGGCCGGACGCGGCACCACCTTCCGGATGGACATGCCGCTGTCGGCGGCGATCCGCCCGATGCTGCTGGCCGACACGGGCCGCCAGACCATCGGGTTCCCCGAAACGATGGTCGCGGAAACGGCGGTGTTCCCGGCCGGGGCCGTGCAGTCGGTCAACGGCCAGCCCTCGCTGCTGCTGCGCGGGCGCTTCCTGCCGCTGTTCGACATCTGCGAGCTGATGCGCCTGCCTGCCCCGGACGATCCCGGCGAGGGCGAGCTGTCGGTCGTCATCTGCTCGTGGAAGGGCCGCCGCGTCGGGTTCCGGACCCGGCGGATCCTGCGCCGGGCCGAACTGCTCATCCGCGAGACGCATCTGCGGGTGGCCGAGCTGCCCGGGGTTGGCGGCATCTCCATCCTCGGCGCCGACCGGATCGTGCTCGTGCTCGATCCCGACAAGCTGTTCGACCTGGCGGCCCGGGCCGCCAACAAGGGCCTGCGCAGCGCCTCCGAGGCCCGCCGATGAGCCAGGGAACGCTTGCGGGCAACACCGACTATCTGCGCGTCCACGCCGGCGGCACGACCCTGCTCGTGCCGCGCACGCGGGTCGCCTCCGTGCAGGGGCTGACCGGCGAGGTCCGGTCCCTGGCCCCGTCCCAGGCCCCGTCCCAGGCCCTGTCCCGGCGGCTCGACCGGTCCGCGCTTGTCGTGGATCTGGCGCGCCTGCTGCACCTGCCCTCGCGGCTGCCGCCGCATCCGGTCGGCCTGCGCCTGGTCTGCGGGACTGCTGCCTGGCTCTGCCTCGTGGAGCGGGTGGACCGGATCGAGAGCCACCCCCGGTCCAGCCTTCGCCCGCTGCCCCGCGCGCTGGCGCCGCTGACCCGCTGGCTGGACGGCGTCATCGCCGAGGAGAGCACCGGCACCCTTGTCTGCGTGCTGCGCGACATGCCCGACCTGCCCGGGACCGCGACCCTGCGCCGGCTGCGTCGCGCCGCCGTCGATGCCACCCACCTGCGGGAGGATGCCCAATGACAGGCCGGCCCAGCTCCGGTGAGGCGCCGATGCGCCGCCGGATCCTCATCGTCGACGACAGTTTCATCATCCGCCGGCTGGTCACCGAGATCATCGAGAGCGACCCGATGCTGGAGGTGGCTGGCGAGGCCGAGAACGGCAAGATCGCGCTGCAGCAGGTGCGCAAGCTGAACCCGGATCTGGTGCTGCTCGACATCGAGATGCCGGAGATGTCGGGGCTGGAAACGCTTCGCCGTCTCAGCCTGCGCTCCCCCTGCCCGGTCATCATCCTCTCCTCGCTGGTGGGAAGTGACGAATCCGCCGAACGGCTCGAGGCCCTGCGGCTCGGGGCAGCGGCCATCATCGCCAAGCCCTCCGGCGCCGTCAGCCTCGACCTGAAGCAGAAGCGCGCCTCCGAGATCGTGACCGCCGCGCGGCGCGTTCTCGGCCTGCCACCGGTTCTCGCCGCCGACGCTCCGGCCACGGCGCCGGACCTCCGCGCCGATGACGAGGCCACGCCGCCCGCTCTGGCAGCGGACCTGCAGGGGCTTCTCGATGCGCTCTCCGGCGGCGTGCTGCTGTTCGGGCCCGAAGGGCGTCTTGCGGCCGCCAATCCGGCCGCCCGGGCGATCCTGCGCATGGACACGCTTCCCGTCGGACTGCCGCTTGCCGCCTTCTTTTCCGACTACAACGAGGATCTTGCCGAGGATCTCCGCGCCGTGCTCGACGGCGGCAGTCCGCTTGACGGCTTCGACTGCGAGTTCGCCACGCCGGGCGGCGACTGGGTCCCGTTGCGCCTCAGCGCGCGGTGCGTGGCCGCAGCCGCCGGCCCGACCCTCGTCGTCTCCTTCCAGGACATCGGCCGGGAAAAGGAACTGGAAAGCGTGCTCGCCCGCACCCAGTCCAACCCGGTTGCCCGCATCCTGGTCGAGCATGGGCCGGAGGCGCTTGACGGCGCGCTCATGCCGGCAACGGTGCTCTTCTCCGACATCCGCAACTTCACCTCCCTGTCCGAGGCACTCGGCGCCCGCGGCACGGTGCGGCTGCTCAACGACTATTTCTCCTTCATGGCCGACGTCCTGCGCGACCAGGGCGGCATCATCGACAAGTACATCGGTGACGCGATCATGGCCCTGTTCGGCGTGCCTGCCCCCCTCGGCAACGACACCGACCGCGCCGTCGAGGCGGCGCGGGTGATGATGCGCGCGCTGGCCCTCGTCAACGACCGGCGGCGCGACGGCCTGCCCGAACCCCTGCGCATCGGCATCGGGCTGGCGACGGGCGAGGTGCTTGCCGGCAACATCGGCTCCCCCGAGCGGATGAACTACACCGTCATCGGCGATGCCGCGAACCTCGCTTCCCGGCTCGAGGCGATCACCAAGAGCTACGGCGTCTCGATCCTGGCCTGCGGCGAGACGGTTGCCCGGCTCTCCCGCCCGGTGCCGATGCGCCTCGTCGATGTGGTCCGGGTCAAGGGACAGGACCGGCCGACCGAGATCCACGAGATCTTCGTCGAGGCCCCGGACGCCGCCGGCTGCGACTGGCTCGACGCCCATGCCAGCGGCTTCAGCGCCTATCGCATCGGGGCCTTTGCCATGGCCGAGGCCGCCTTCGCCCGCGCCCTCGACCTCACGCCCGGCGACCAGGCCAGCCGTCTCCTCATGGAACGCTGCCGCCTGCTGGCCCGCGACAGCGCGACCCTCACCGCCCCCTGGGACGGCATCTGGACCCTGACGGAGAAGTAACCGGTGGAGCACATCGACTATCTCCTCGCGACCCTTGGCAGCACCCGGCTGGCGCTGCCGCTGGACCTGGTCCTGTCGGTCAACGAGCCGGCGCCCGTGACGCCCCTGCCCTTCTGCCCCCGCCATGTCCGCGGGCTGGTCTTCGTGCAGGACCGGGTGCTGCCGCTGATGGATCTGGCCGGCGTTCTCGGCCTGCCGCCGTCGCCGGCCGGGACCGCCGCCGGGTCGCTGGTCATCCTCGCCAATGGCGACGATGTCCGCGCCCTCGAGGTCGACCACGTCGTCGCCATGGTGGCGGTCGAGACGGACGCGATCCATCCGCTTGCCGAGGCGGAAGCCGACGCGGGCGGGATCGTGCCCTCGCCCTTCCTGCCCCGGCGCCTGTCGGCGCGCGGTGCGGACTGGCTGGTGCTCGACTGGGTCCGTCTCGCGGCCGAGACGCGCATGGATGCGGAGGGCCTCGTCGAGGACGGAGCCCTGATCCCGGCCGATCCGGTGGGCCTGCCGGAAACCATCGGCGAGGACGAGATCGCCGCCGCAAGCGAACGCTTCGCCCACCTGCTCATCGACCTCGGACCGGACCGCTACGCCCTGCCCACTGCAATCATCGCGGACGTGCTGGAGCCGTCCGGGTTGCGGGCCATGCCGGGCGCACCGGCCTATGTCGCCGGCCTGATGGAGCATGCCGACACGCCGCTCCTGGTGATCGACACCGGCGGCCTCCTCGGAGCGCGTCCGTCCGCCTTCACCGGTCCGGAGCCCGACAGCGTGATCCTGCGCATTTCTGACCCGTCTGCCCGACGCAGCTTCGCGCTGCTGGCCGACCGTGCCCCGGGGCTCTTGTCCCTGACCGCCGAGGAGATCTTCACCGCCGACGATGCCGTCGCCGGGATCAGCCGCTACGCCGTCGTCGACGAGCGCATCATTGCCATCCTGGATCCCCTCGCCCTTGTTGCGGGCCATCTAGCCGAGATCGAGCGGCTGACACCGCACCGCACACCGGGCGAGACAGGCGCTGCGGCGGCCGCAGCCTCCGGGCAGCCTCCCCGGGACGCCAGCGCGGCCGCCCTGCGGCCAGGCTTCCGTTTCCTCACCCTGCGCGTGGCGGACGACTTCTTCGCCATCGACCTCGACCGGGTGGACAGCATCCTCTCCACGGTCCGCCTGACCCCCCTGCCTGGCGATGGCAACGGCTTCGACGGCATGGCGGACGCGGGTGACCGGGTGGTGCCGGTCCTCGACCTGCGCCGCCGCCTTGGTGTCCTGACCGGAGCCCTGCCCGGAGCCCTGACCGGTGCCCTGACCGGTGCCCGGCCGGAGCGGCAGCCGGACGATGCGCCGCCCTGCGTGCTGCTGCAGCTCGAGGGCTCGACCGCCGGCCTCGCGGTGGATCAGGTCCTGCGGATCGAGGATGTTGCGGCCGAGGACATCGACGAGGTCGCCGACCGGCATGGTCTGCCCGTGCATGCGGTGGCCCGGGTCAGGGACAGGCTGATGGCGGTCCTGACACTCGACCGGCTGCTGCCGCGACTGGTCCACTGACCCGACAAAAAACCCCGGATCGCTCCGGGGCTCGGGCCGTTTCAAGGCGTGATGCGGCAGCATGCCTGCGCCGTGGCAGTCAGCGTGGAACCCGGCCTCGTCTGCTGGCGGATGCCGGGCCGCGATCTTGCCGCTGCGCCCCTCTCCCCCAAGGCGGAGCGAGGAGCGCGGCCAGTGTCAGATCCGACCCCCACGCCGGCTTGAAGGTCCTGCCGGCACCCGGTGCCCCGGACCCCGCCGGGCCTGCCCGCCCATCACCGGCAGAGGATCAGCTCACGCCCGGCAGGTCCACCTTCTGCACCGTCCAGCCGTCCCCCTTGCAGCCCTTGAAGGCACCGCCGGCGGCATAGTCGAGCAGGTCGTCCGGCAGCTCGTCCGGCAGCTCCTCGCCGGTGATCGGGCGCGGCAGCACCAGGATCACCTCGCCGGCAGCTTCCTCGACGACGCTGATCTTCACCGACGGGATCGGATCCGAGCCGAAGAGCTCGCGCAAGGCCGCGTGCGGGTTGGCTTGCAGCAGGGCGCGCAAGCCGGCATCGGTGCCGGCCCGTTCCAGAAGCGTTGCCTCGATATGGGCACGGGCTGTCGCCAGCGTCTGGAGGAAATCCGTCATGGCAGGGTCCTTGAACAGGGGATCATCAATTGGCTCGGAAGGGGGGCACCCGGGCCGAGGGCACGGCCCTGCGGCAGCGCCCTGCGGCGTCGAGGCCTCAGCCGAACGGCTTGTTCTTGTAGAGCCAGTAGTTCAACCGGTCCCAGCACTCCCGGGCATTGCCGCCGGCCGCGAAGTCCAGCAGTTCGTCCGGGAGTTCATCCTGCGCAATCTGGCGCGGCAGGACGAGCACCACCTCGCCGGCAACCTCTTCCACGACGCGGATCTTCAGGGACGGCACCGGGTCAGTGCCGAGGAGCTGGCCAAGCGCGGCGTGCGGGTCCGCCAGAAGCAGGGCTCGGAACTCGGCATCCTCTGCGGCCCGCCGCAGGACGGACGCCTCGAGCTGGGCCCGTGCTTCGGTCAGGCTCGGTGTGGTATCGGACATGGCATCTTTCCTCTCGGGGATGGTCGGACGGACGCGGTCCGAACCGGTGGGCAGGGTCAGGCGAGCCGGGACCGGAGCAACCATCTGCCCCGGTCCCGCGCCCTCTCAGGTCTTCGGGCAGCCCTTGGCCTTGGTGGTCATCGGCCACTCGAGGAAGGCCATGAACAGCGTGCCGCCCGACGCCAGGTCCAGCAGTTCGTCCGGCAGCTCGTCCTCGGCCATGTTGCGCGGCAGCACCAGCGTCACTTCGCCCGGCTGCTCCTCGATCACCCGGATGGTGACGGACGGGATCGGATCGGTGCCGATCAGCTCGCGCAGCGCCGCATGCGGATTGTCGATCAGCTTCTGGCGGAAGGCCGCATCTTCCGAGGCCTTCTCGATCAGGGCGCGCTGGATGTTCTGGCGCGCGGTCGCCATGTTCTTGCCAAACTCGTTCATCGTCTTGCCTTTCTAAAAGGTTCTGGTTCAGGTCGCCGGTCAGCGGGGGCAGATCGGGCCGGGACGTCCACCCCGCCCCCGGTTCAGCTCGGACGTGATCTCGACGAAGTTGCCGAAGGACACACCGCCCGAGGCCATGTCGAGCAGCTCGTCCGGCAGCTCGTCCTCGGCGATGGAGCGCGGCAGCACCAGAACCACCTCGCCCGGCGCCTCCTCGACGACGGAGATCTTCAGGGACGGGATCGGGTCGGTGCCGATCAGCTGCCGCAGGGCGGCGTGCGGATCGCGCGTCAGCAGCGCGCGGAACGATGCGTCATCCATGGCCTTGTCGACGAGCGCCTTTTCGATCTGCGCGCGAACGAGGGTCAGGGTCTGGTCAAAGTCGGTCATTGTCTGTGCTCCCGGGGGCATCAACATGCGGGTCTTGGTTTCACGCAAAGGCGTGGCCTGACGGCGGCCTTCAACGCGGGCAGGCCCTCGTGTTCGGGCTGGCGCGCAGCAAGGTGCTGTAGTCGACGAAACTGGAGAACGAGACGCCGCCGGAGGCGAGGTCGAGCAGCTCGTCCGGCAGCTCGTCTTCCGCGATCTGGCGCGGCAGCACCAGCGTCACTTCACCCGGCTGTTCCTCGACCACGCGGATCGTCAGCGAGGGGATCGGATCGGTGCCCATCAGCTCTTTCAGGGCCGCGTGCGGATCGGCCTTGAGCAGGGCGCGGAAGCGTTCGTCCTCGGTGGCCCGGGCAATCAGGGCAGCCTCGATATGGGCGCGGGCCTTGGTCAGGCCATCGGCGAAGTCGTTTGTCGCAGTCATTTGAAAAACCTCGTCAAATCATGGGGTTGAAAATGGAGTGCGGGTCTGGACTGCAGGTCTGGGGCGCTTACGGCATCCAGTCCTGCTTGTAGGCCCACTGGTTGAACTTCCACCAGCAGTCCTTGGCATTTCCGCCGGCGGCGTAGTCGAGGAGCTCGTCCGGCAGTTCGTCGGCCTCAATCGGGCGCGGCAGCACCAGGACGACCTCGCCGGCCGGCTCCTCGATCACCCGGATGCGCAGCCCCGGGATCGGGTCATTGCCAAGCAGCTCCCGGAGTGCGGCATGAGGCTCGGTCATCAGGAGGGCGCGGAAGTCACCGTCCTGCCTGGCCCGCGTCAGCACGGCAGCCTCGACATGCGCACGCACCTGATGCATCGCCGTCTGGTCCGACATCATCGATCATTCCTGGTCTGGCCCGGGCCATGCAGCCCGGCGCTCGTGTGAGGCTCTGGTTCCGGGAAACCCCGGCGGCAGCGGGCTGCCGTCCCAGGGACCGGGCCCGGCGGAACCGGGCTCCTGTCCTTCGGGGCGGGTCAGGCCTGCGGCAGGATGCCGTTCGGGCCGGGGCCGATCGGGCCCTTGTAGCAAAGCTCCAGCAGCTTGCGGCCACCGGGGAAGGACATGCCGCTGCCGCCCGACGCAAGATCCAGCAGCTCGTCGGGGAGCTCGTCCTCCGCAATCGAACGCGGCAGCACGAGGGTCACCTCGCCCGGCTGCTCCTCGATGACCCGGATCACCATGTTCGGGATCGGATCGACGCCAAGCAGCTCGCGGATCGCCTGATGCGGCGCGGTCACAAGCATCTTGCGGAAGGCCGCATCGGACATGGCCTTCTCGACAACGGCGGCCTCCACATGCTGGCGGGCCCGTTCAAAAATCTGGGCGGTATCGGACATGAAACATCTCCCTGGAGTTGCCCGGACGGGGCAGGTCAGCCCTGACGGATTTCCTTGACGATGGGCTTCGCCCAGCCGGCGCGCGGATCCTTGCAGCCAAGGTCCTGGAACGTGGTGCCGCCGGAGGCGAGATCGAGCAGCTCGTCGGGCAGCTCGTCGGAGGCGATGTCACGCGGCAGAACCAGCGTCACCTCGCCCGGCGCTTCCTCGATCACGCGGATACGGTAGGCCGGGATCGGATCGACACCGAGCAGCTGCTTGAGCGCGGCACGCGGATCGCGGACCAGCAGCGCACGAAACTCCGCATCCTCGGACGCGCGGGCCACAAGGGCGCGCTCGACATGCTGGCGGGCCAGCGTCATCGGATCATTGGAACCAGCCATGGAAACCTCCTGTCGGCCTGCACTCCGCCTGGCATCGTATAGAGGCCGGATCCGGAGCGGTTCATCTTGAGGTCATGACAAGGATACTGCCACACCTCTGAAACTGTCTCTGCATCATCATCGGCAGACTGACGCCCGGATTTCTCTACTGGACATGTGCGTCGCCGATATTTGATGACATCTCTATAGACCGGGAATGCCCCCTGGCAGGGAATGGACCTGAAAAGTTCCAAAACAGCCGGGCCGGTCTGGGCTAGGTATAGATGTGCCGGGGCCGGACATGCCCGCGCCGGCACCTGACCACGCAGTTCCTGCAAGCAACCCGCGCAAGATGAACGACATGCCCGCCTCTTCCAGTCCCGCGTTTCCGTCCCTTTCGGCCGCCCCCGGCGCCGGGCAGCCGGCCGCTCCCCTCGCCCATCCCCTGATCCGCGAGGCGCTGCCGGCCGATGCGGCGGTCCTGGCGCCGCTCACGGCGGCCTCCTTGCGCTGGATGCTTGCGGATGATCAGGCCGGGCGCGGCGTGATCCGCATCGCCGCCTTCGACGGTGACACGCCCGTCGGGCTGCTCCTGTCCTGCGCGGCCGGAGCCGGGCTGCAGGAACTGACCTCGATCATGGTCACGCCCGGCTGGCGCGGGCGCGGCGTCGCCACCATGATGCTGTCGAGGCTGACGGCCCGCCTGCGCCGGGACGGAGCCCGGGGTCTCTTTGCCCGCTGGTCCAGCCGGCTGCCGCGGGCGGCGGAGTTTGCCCGCCTGCTCGCCGCCAGCGGCTGGTCGCAGCCCGAGGTGACGCGGCGGCGCATGACCTGGCGCATCGGCGACTGGCCGGACGTGTTCCCCAACCGGGACCGGGTTCTGGCGCGGCTGGAGCGCAACGGCCTCGTGGCCCGGTCCCTGCGCGAGCTGGGCGAGGATGGCATTTCCGAGTTCAAGCGGCAGAACCTCGCCCTGATCGCGGCCGGCCGCGCGCCGGACTGGGCCGACATGACCGGCTGGGTGGAGGTCGCCGATCCCGATGTCACCGTCGTGCTGTCGGACCACGAGGGCACGGTTGCCGGCTGGATGGCCTGCGTGCTGCAGGCCCCGCTCGGTCGCTGGTACATTCCCCAGGGCTGGGTCGTGGCCGAGAAGGTGCCGCAGGGCTGGCTCGTGGGCGGCATCGCCTCCCTGTGCCAGCGCCTCGTTGCCAAGGCCGGGCCCGACGCGATGCTGATTGCCCAGCCGCCGGCCGGGGTTCCGGGCGGCATGGAACGCATGCTCTACCGGCATTTCGGCACCCGCACCGCCAGCACCGACTTCCTGTTCGAGAGCGAGTACGCCCTCGCCGAACCGGACCGGACGGAGGGCTGACCCATGCCGCGCCGCGCCGGTCTTCCGTCTCGGGTCCCGTCATCGGCCTGCCGTGCCGGCGCGCCGGATCCGATGCCCTGTTCCTGTCCGCAGGTGTCCTGATGTCGCCACAGCCCTCGCCCTCCGGGTCGTCGCCGCTCCTGTCGTCCCTCAGCATCCGGCCGGTGTCTCCCGGCGATCTGGAGATCCTCTCCCGCCTGACGACGCAGAACCTGCGCGGCCGGCTCGCGTCGCCGCAGCCCGGCGACGGCGCCTGCCATCTCGCGGCCTGGCTGGGGGAGGTGCCGGCGGGCCTGCTGGTGTCCCGCCGCGACCCGGACCGCCCCCGGACGCAGGAGCTCCTGTCCCTGATGGTCACGCCCCTGTTGCGGCGGCAAGGCCTTGCGCGCCTGCTGCTGCGGGACCTTGGCGAGCGGATGCTTGCCGAAGGCCGCAGCGAGCTCACGACGAGCTGGTCGGACCGCCTGCCGCAGCTCGACAGCTTTGTCGGCCTGCTGGCGGGTGAAGGCTGGAGCGTTCCCCAGCCGGCGCGCCTGCGCATGAGTTTCAATGTCGGCGAGCGGCACGACGCGCTGGCCCTTGCCGCAGGCCATGTCGCGCGGGCGCGCGCGGCCGGGCTTGAGAGCATCCGCCTTGATGCAGCGGAGGGGGATCTCGGCGCGGCTGTCCAGTCTGCGGCCCGGATTTTTGCCCGCGCCGGCGTGCTGCCGGCCTGGGCCGACCCGACCCCCTGGCTTGACCGCTGCGACCGGCGGGTGACACAGGTGCTGCGCGACCAGACGGGTGCGATCTGCGGCTGGCTGCTGGCCGAGCATCAACCGGCCTTCAACCGCTGGCTCGCGCCGATCGGCTGGTGCAGCACGGGGCCGGCGCACATGTTCCTCGGAATGTCGGCCTGGCTGGCGGCCCTCGAGGCCGAGGCCGGACCCGGCGCAACCCTGATCCTGCAGCCGACCCAGGGCAATGGCCGCCGCGTCTGCCGCCTGCTCGACCGGCACTTCCGCCCCTTCGCGCTCTGGGCCGACACGCTGGTCGTGAGCCGCCGGCAGCTCGTCCCGGCGGGCCACTGACGGCGACATGGACCCGGCAGGCGGCCGCGCCTGCCCCGAAGGTGACGCTAGGCCCCGACGCCGTCGCCGCGCGACTGCACCGGCATCAGCGCATACCCGACCCCGCGCACCGTGACGATCGGGGCGTCGCGCCCCTCGTGCACCATCTTCTTGCGCAGCCGTGCAATCAGGTTGTCCACGGTGTGGCCGGAAATCTCGCGCGGGTCGCGGTTGGAAATCACGTCGAGCAGGAAGTCGCGCGACACGGGCTGCATCTGCCGCGAGGCCAGCGCAACGAGGATATTGAACTCGCCGGCGGTCAGTTCCACGAGCTGTCCCGTCGGGCGGAACAGCTCCCGCCGCACCACGTCGAGGATCCAGCCGTCGAAGGTGATGACCGGCTCACGCGAGCGCCGCAGCACGCTGCGGATGCGCGCCAGCAGGGTCTTCAGGTTGATCGGCTTGGTGACATAGTCATCGCCCCCGGCATCCAGCCCGGCCATCACGTCCTCGTCGGAGTCCCGCCCCGTGACGAAGATGAGACCGAACCTTTCCCCGAGACGCAGCTGACGCGCCAGCGCGATGCCGTCATCATCCGGCAGGTTCACGTCGAGCAGGATGATGTCGGGCTGGGCACCGTGCAGGCGCAGCCTCAGCTCCGCCCCGGTGGCCGCCGTCAGGGTCCTGAACCCGTTCTCGACAAGGAAGGCGGAAATCATCTCCCGGCTTTCCGGGGCATCTTCCACGATGAGGACCGTTGCACTCATTCCCGTCGTACTCATTCCCCTCGATCAGTCCCGTCCTCAGGACGCGGCCCCGACAGGGCCCTGTCCATGCTGTGGATCGTGTCGTCCAGCCGGCTGCGCAGCCGGTTCAGTGCACCCGGCCGGTCCGCACCGCTCGCCGTCAGCAGGGCTCCGGCGGCGTCGGCAAGATCCGCAAAGCCCATGTTGGCCGCACTCCCCTTAACGCGATGTGCAATCGCGGCAATCTGGTCGCCCTCTGCCCCGTGCTGTTCCAGCGCCTCCCGCTGCTCCACCATGTTGCGCAGGAAGAGCGACTGCAGCGCCCGGATCTTCACGTCGTCGAACAGGGCGCCCAGATCGGTGCCCCCCTCCGGGGCCACCGGACCGTCAAGGAGCATAGCGCGAAGATCGTCATCCTCCGACGCGGCATCGAGAAGCAGCTCCCCGGTCTGAGGCTCCGGTCCGCCGGATGCCGCCGGCCGCCAGTGGGCGAGACGGCAGCCGCCGCCCAGACTGGCAAGCCGCTCCCGCAGCGCCGGCGCCCCGGCATCGGCCTGCAGGACGACAAGCGGAAAGCGGCGCGCGGTCAGGATCGTCAGCGCCGCCGCGCTGTCGGCCATCGGAAAGACCCGCAGGCCCAGGCCCTCGAGCCGGCGGCGCGCCATCGGATCCGCCGTTCCCACCAGCAGCACGTCACTGCCCTCGGGCAAGCTGATGCGCCCGCCGGCGAGCCGGTCCAGCACCCGGGCGAGGTCGTCCGGCCGGATCGGCTTGGCCAGATGCCCGTTCATGCCGGCCGCCTGCGACCGGGCCACGTCCTCGGGCATGGCATTCGCGGTCAGCGCGATGATCGGGAGGCTGCCCCCGGCAGGCAGCGCCCGGATGCGGCGGGTGGTCTCGAACCCGTCCAGTCCCGGCATCTGCAGGTCCATCAGCACCGCGTCGAAGGTTTCCTCGGCGAGCCGCGCCAGCGCCTCCATCCCGCCCGGTGCCACGGTGCAACGGTGTCCGGCCCGGGCGAGCAGGCCGGCGGCAACCTGCTGGTTGATCTCGTTGTCCTCCACCAGCAGCAGCGACAGCCGCCGCTGCCCCCCGGAGGCAGGGCGGTCCTGACCGGCGACAGCCGGAACGGCGCTGCCGGGGGGCGCCTCCAGCAACGGCAGGTCGACGGTGAACCGGCTGCCGCGGTCCGGCTCGCTGCTCACGCCGATGGCCCCGCCCATGGCCTCCACCAGACGCTTGCTGATGGCAAGGCCGAGGCCCGATCCGCCGAAACGGCGGTGGATGGAGGCGTCGGCCTGAACGAAGGGCTGGAACAGCTGGCCGAGCTGCTGCGGGGCAATGCCGATCCCGGTGTCCTCGACCACGATCTCCAGCCAGGGCCGCGCCATGGCGGCGGCGGCCGGCCGTCTCCGCACCCGGATCGAGACCGCGCCGGCCCCGGTGAACTTCACCGCGTTGCCAACGAGGTTCATCAGCACCTGCCGCAGCCGGGCAGGATCGCCCAGCACCAGCGCCGGCACGTCCGCATCAAGCACCGCCGTCAGCACCAGCCCCTTGTCCTCGGCGCGCGGACGCATCAGGTCGCAGACGTCATGCACCACCCGCGCCACGTCCATCGGAACCTGCTCGCAGGGCGCTGCGCCCTGATCAAGCTTCGACAGGTCGAGGACATCGTCCAGCGTCACCCGCAGCGCCTCGGCCGAGCGCAGCACCACCTGCAGCCGCTGGCGCTGGCTGTCGCTGATCGGCTCGTCCAGGATCAGCCGCACCATGCCGAGAATGCCGTTCATGGGTGTGCGGATCTCGTGGCTCATGACCGCAAGGAAGTCGGACTTCGCCCGGGCCCCGGCTTCCGCAGCCTCCTTGGCGGCCAGCAGCTCGAGATTGGTCCGCCGTTCCCGTTCGATATGCAGGAACTCGTCGCGGCGCATGCGGTTGAGCTGCGCGCGGGCGGCGACCCCGACGAAGAAGCCGACGCTGGTGACCAGCAGGATCACGCCGAGATCGCGCGGTGTTTCCGGCGGGGTGCGCAGGACACCCCAGAACAGGAGGCTGACCAGGGCCGCATAGGCGCCCATCAGGCTCGCCTGCCACAACCGCCCGGGCAGCAGCACCGGCAGGGCCACCGCCATCAGCGGCAGCAGCAGCCCGCCGTGCCGCGTGAGCGCGGGATGGTCGAAGATGACGGCATTGAGGAAGTAGAACAGGCCCTGCTGCAGGTAGGTCACGGCAAGGACCGCCTGCAGGCTCGGATAACGGATCAGCGCGACCAGCGCGGCGATGCAGGCGAGAAGCAGGGCGAACCGGATGCCGACGAAGAGATACAGATCCGGTGCCGCGATCAGCTCGACGTCGAGCGGCAGGAACGAGAGGCTCGCCAGCGTCGAGGCGATGATGCCGATCCGGGCCGAGCCGAGCGTCTCGCGGTAGGTGGCCCGGGCATAGGCCGCCTCGTCTGCCGGGCGCTCGAACTCGCCCGTCCAGCGGTTGAGCCGGGCCTGTAGCCAGCGCCCCCTGTCCGTCTCCGCCATTCCACCTTGCCCGTCATGGTCGCCTTGCGCACTGATACGCCGCTTCGGCGGCGCTGGCCAGCCGCAACGCGCTCAGTCGGCCGCCGTGCCGTGCGGGTCGGCCGCGTGCGCCAGACGCGACACGAGCGCCAGCGCGGCCACGTCCGCCTCGCTGATCTCCAGCAGCGGCTTGTGCAGACGGTGCACCTCGCCCGGCTGGCCGGCCCGCAGCAGGCCGATCACCGTCTCGATGTCGGGACAGCCCTCGTCCCGGCAGGCCAGTTCGGACACCGAGATGGCCGTGTCCTCGTCGAGCGCGAAATGGCTGCGCACCCAGCCCTTGACCTCGCGCAGCCGGGTCGGGACAGCCAGAGCGCGCGGGGCGAGCGGATTGCTGAAGGTCATGTCTTGGCCTTTCCGGACTTGAACCACTTGCCGAGACTGTCGGCGATGAGCGAATCGAGGAAGGAGCCGCGCTCTTCCGCGGCCGCCTTGAACAGCTCGGCCAGCGGCGCCGGATCAATGCCCTCGACGATGAACACCAGCCGCGAGCGGCGATCCTCGGACGGCCACGCCTCGAGCGGCTTCGGCATCGACAGCATGTGCTGCACCTGATGGACCGAATAGGGCCGGTCCGGTTCATCGGTAAAGACGACCAGGCCCTTCATGCGCAGGAGCTTCGGCCCGGCAGACAGCTGCAGCGTGCGCAGGAACCGGTAGAACCCGTCGCGCGACAGGGTCGCCTCGCTGGTCAGGACGAAGCTCGTGACGCCGCCGCCGTGGCGGGCGTGCCGGGCACCGGTCGCCGCGTCCGCCGGTCCATGGCGGTCGGCGGTCCCGAGCACCTGCTCGAGCGCCAGCCAGTCGCGCACGTCCTCGCCCCGGGCGGCAACGTCATAGCCGCGCGGCGTGAACACCGCGCCGATGTCGAAGCCGGCCGCCTGCCGGTCGTGGATGTGCACGGTGGGATTGAGGTCCCGGATCGCCGCGGTCAGCCCGTCAAGCGCGCTCCGGCCGGCCGCGTCCAGCAAGTCGGTCTTGGTCAGCACGACCTGATCGGCGAAGGCGATCTGCTTGGCGGCCTCCAGATGACCGTCGAGACTGACCAGCGCCGTGGCTGCATCCACCGTGGTGATCACGCCGGCGAGCTGGAAGCCCCGACCGGTCGCCGGCGGCGGAAAGGCACGCAGCTGGTTGACCACCGGCGCCGGGTCTGCAAGGCCCGTGGTCTCCACCACCATCAGCCTCAGCCGCCGCTCGCCGTCCGGCCCCATGGCCTCGACGATGCGGCCGAGGCTCTCCTCGACATCCGATCCGGCGTGGCAGCACAGGCAGCCCGTGGTGGTCTGCATCAGCTCGCCCCGCCCGACCTGGACGAGATCATGATCGACGGCCACGGTGCCGAACTCGTTGATGACCACGCCCGTATCGGGCCCGAGCACCGTGCGCAGCGCATCGGACAGCAGCGTCGTCTTGCCGGACCCGAGAAAGCCGGTCAGCAGCAGGACGGGGATCGGCTCGGGCTGTTCGGACGGCGACGGAGACACACGGACCTCGATTCATGTAACTATATAACATATCTAAACGCACTGCCCGACCGGCGCAAGCCGGGACTTCGCGCCTACATGCTGCCAGATCACGGCAAAAACAGGAACGCCCGGCACGAAGGCCGGGCGTTTCAGATGTCAGATTGCCAGCCGGATTACCAGGCCGGGACGACCGCGCCCTTGAAGGTGTCCTGCACGAAGGCCTTCACCTTGTCCGAGTGGTAGGCCTTCTTCAGCTTGGCGACCCAGGCGGCGTCCTTGTCGGCGCTGCGCACGGCGATCAGGTTGATGTAGGGCGCCTTGGCGCCTTCCTTCAGGATCGCGTCGGTCGTCGGGTTGAGACCGGCCTCGAGCGCGTAGTTGGTGTTGATCGCCGAGGCGTCGGTGTCATCCAGCGACCGCGGCAGCTGGGCGGCATCCAGCTCGACGAACGAGAAGTTCTTCTTGTTCTCGATCACGTCGGCCGGACCGACCTTGAGGCCCTTCTCCGGGTTGAGCTTGATATAGCCGGCATCCTGCAGGATCAGCAGCGCGCGGCCGCCGTTGGTCGGGTCGTTCGGGATGCCGATGACCGCGCCGTCCTTCAGCTCGGCAAAGCTCTTCACCTTCTTGGAATAGATGCCCATCGGGAAGTTCACGGTGTAGGCCACATCGACGATGTCGAACTTGCGGTCCTTCACCTGGTTGTCGAGATAGGGCTTGTGCTGGAACGAGTTGGCCTGCAGCTCGCCGTCATGCAGCGCCTGGTTCGGCACCACGTAGTCGGAGAACTCGAGGATCTCGATATCGAGGCCGTCGGCCTTGGCGACCTCGCGCACGACTTCCATGATCTGCGCGTGCGGGCCGGGCGTGACACCGATCTTGACGGTCTCGGCCAGGGCCGGAACGGCAGCCAGCACGAGGCCGGCGGTCAGCAGGGTGCGAAGGGACTTCAGCATGTGAACAACTCCTGTTCGTCTGGAAAATGCGGTCAGCTGCGCCGACCGCGTTTGTCGAAGTGGCGGGCGAGACGGTCGCCGGCCGACTGGACAAGCTGGACAAGCACGATGAGCACGACGACGACCGCCGCCATCACATCGGGCATGAATCTCTGGTATCCGTAGCGGATGCCGAGGTCGCCGAGACCGCCACCGCCCACCGCGCCCACCATGGCCGAGTAGCCGATCAGGCTGACGAGGGTGAGCGTCAGCGCCAGGGTCAAGCCCGGCAGGGCCTCGGCCAACAGCACCTTGCGCACGATCTGCAGCGGCGTCGCGCCCATGGCGCGCGCGGCCTCCACGAGACCGGGGTCCACCTCGCGCACGGCCGCCTCGACGAGCCGCGCCACGAAGGGCACCGTCGCCACCGTCAACGGCACGATCGCCGCCGAGGTGCCGATCGACGTGCCTGCGATCAGCCGCGTGAAGGGGATGATCGCCACCACCAGGATGATGAAGGGCGTCGACCGGGTGGCATTCACCACCAGGCCGATCAGCCGGTTCGCCACCGGCGCGGCGAACAGCTCGCCCCGGCCCGAGGTGGCGAGGAAGACACCGAGCGGCACGCCGATCAGCGATCCGACCAGGGCGGCAACGCCGACCATGTGCACGGTCTGGCCCGTGGCCTTGGCGATCAGCCAGAGGATCTCAGGCGACATAACCCAGCACCTCCGCGCTCAACAGGCCTGCCGGCAACGGCGACGCCGCCGTGATCTGCTCGGCCTGATAGGGGGGCAGCGTCACCACGAAGGCGGCGAAGCTGCGGGGACCGACGGTCTCGACCGTCCCGGCGATGATTTCGGCCGCGCCGCCGAGCGGCGCCACCAGATCGGCGAGCAGTCCGCTCCCCGTTCCTGCGGCGCTGACGACCCGCAGAACCGCCCGCCCGCCGTCGACCGGCGCAGCCGACAGCCGCTGCGAGAAGGCATCCGGCAGCCGGTGCCCCGGCAGGCCCGCGAGCAGCGATCGCGTGGTCGCATGGCGCGGCGTGGCCAGCACGTCGAAGGCGCTGCCCTGCTCGACAATGCGCCCGCGGTCGATCACCGCCACGTCGTCGGCAATCTGCTTCACCACGTCCATCTCGTGCGTGATGAGCAGGATGGTCAGGCCGAGATCCCGGTTGATCTGCTTCAGGAGCGTCAGCACGGAGCGGGTCGTCTCCGGATCAAGCGCCGAGGTGGCCTCGTCCGACAGCAGCAGCTTCGGACCGGTCGCCAGCGCCCTTGCAATGCCGACGCGCTGCTTCTGCCCGCCCGACAGTTCGGACGGATAGCGGTTGCGCTTGTCGGCAAGGCCGACCAGATCGAGCAGCTCGCTCACCCGTGTCCCGATGGCGACCCGGTCGGCACCGGCGATTTCCAGCGGCAGGGCGACATTGTCGAACACGGTGCGGGAGGCCAGCAGGTTGAAGTGCTGGAACACCATGCCGACCTCGCGGCGGATGCCGCGCAGCTCGCCTTCACTCAATCCAGCCACATCGATGCCATCGACGACGACGCGGCCGCTGGTGGGCTTTTCCAGGCCATTGGCCAGACGGATCAGCGTCGACTTGCCGGCGCCGGACCGGCCGATGATGGCCGTGACCTGACCCTTCGGCACGTTGAGGGAAATGCCGTCGAGGGCGGCAACCTCTCCCGCGCCACCGGCGGCGGGGAAGCGCTTGGTCACGCCCTCAAAGAGAACGAGAGGAGGAACGGCAAGGGCGGCAGATGGACCGCCGGTCTGCGAAAGATACATGGAAGGAACTTGCCCTGCGGGTCAGGATTTCAGGAAACGCGCGTCCGTTCGGACTGGATCAGCAGCAACACATGAGCATGCGCATGGCGTTTCACCTCTGCCCGGCGCCTCCCAACGCCATGGATTGTCTCAATGGAGCGGGCGATCTACGCCGCATTCCGTCCTGTTTCCCGAACCACCCTTCCCCGGAGCGGCTCGTTTTGTTGGTGAATTTTTCGCACGCCGCCCCGTCGGCAACGAGGCATCACGTTCCCTTCTTGCAGCGGGACCGGAAAGAAATTTCCATCGCCCGCCCGCATCACGCGGAAATGACGTTCCTGCCCGGCTGCGGATCGTCAGTTCCGGAATTCGACCGGAACCCGGAATGCCAGGCTCGCCTGACGGATCTCGTCGGGAAACGCCGGCATCGGCGCCGCGCGGCGCACCATGGCAACGGCCGCCTCGTCCAGCTGCGGACTGCCGGAGGAGCGGACCACGCGGATGCCGGTGACGCTGCCGTCGCGCTGGACGGTGAATTCCACCGTGGCCGTTCCCGCCCCTCCCTCGCGCGGCGCCTGCTTGGCCCGGCGCAGCTTGGCGATGATCTTGCCCTTGTAGTTGGTGCGCGCGCCCTCGCCCTGCTCGTCGCCGGACCCGTCCGCCGTGCCATTGGCATTGGACTGTGCCGTCGGGCTGGTGACCACCTCGCCGCCGCGCTGGCTGTTGAACTCCGCGCCGGCCTGCTTGGCCACCTTTGCCACCTTCTTCGGCGGCTCCGTCTTCGGTGCGGGCTTTTTCGGCTCGGGCGTCTGCGGCTTCTGCTCCGGCAGGGCGGTCACGACGGGCGCAGGCTCCGGCGTCTGCGGCGGCTCCGCGTCCACCGGTTTCGTCTCGGCGACCGGCTGCACCGGCGCCATCACCGCCGGCTGCTCTGCCGGCAGCGGCTCGGATGCCTGCGCGGCCGCCATCAGCGGCACGACCGGCTGCAATGGTTCAACCGGAGCAACAGACGCGAGATCGGCCACCGGCGGCACCACGGCTGCCGTCACGGTCTCCACCGGCTGCTGCGGCTGCACCGGCTGCACCGTCTCCAGCGGCGTCTCGACCGGCTCGATCACGGTCTCGTCGGCCCCCTCGATCAGATCCTGCAGCGATCCGACCACGGCCACAGCCCCGCCGGCGGAGGCTGCAATCTCGGGCGCCTCCTCGTCCGGCACCATATAGGCCGAGGCGGCCGCATGGACCGCCAGAGACAAGATCAGCCCGGCCCCCATGTAATGCCAGGCCTTCATTGCGCCTGCCCCTTGCGCGTGATCAGCACGATGTCCTTGATCCCGGCCGCCGTCAGCGCGGACAGGACCGCTTCCAGCTGATCGGAGGGCAATGTCGCCTCGGCGGCGACGCGCATCAGCCCGCCGCCCTTGGCCAGATGCGCCGCAATCGCCGCCTCCAGCGTCACCGGCTTGTCTTCCAGATAAAGCTCCTGCTCGCTGGCGATGATCAGCGCGCCCGTCGAGCGGATGTTCTCGTCGTTCTGGATCATCTCCGGCGGCGTGATCCGCCGCGCGTCGTCACGCGCGACCGATCCTGCAAACAGGAAGAAGATCAGCATCAGGAACACGATGTTGATCAGGGGAATGGTGTTGTCCGTCATCTGACGGCGCGGCGGTGTCCGGAACTTCATCGCCTGCTCCTCAGTTCAGGCCGCTGACCAGCACGGCCTTGACGCCCGCCTTGCGCGCAGCGGCCAGCACCGCGACCGAGTCCTGCACCGCAGCGCCCGGCCCGGTCCACACGGCAACGATCTTCAGCGGATCATTGGCGAACGGCGCCAGCGCCGCCTCCAGGGCAGCGCTTTCGAGCGGCTGGCCATTCAGGTCCATCTTGCCCTCGCCATGCAGGCGCAGCAGCGCCGGCCGCGCCCCAGCTCCCGCGCCTGCCACCGCGCTCGACACCGGCAGCTGGTGATAGCGGGAGAAGGACGAGGCCAGCATGAAATAGAGCAGCAGCAGGAAGATCACGTCGATCAGCGACGTCAGGCTGATCGGACTGCGCTTGACCCTCGGCTCAAACCGCATGGCGCGTGCCACCCTGGATGACATCCAGATGAGCCGGCAACACCGCCGGGCGTTCCGCCGCAGCACCGGTGAAGAACGCCGTCACGACCGCTTCCATCTCCTGCTGCGTCCGCTCGATCCGGCCATCGAACCAGCTCACCACCGCCGAGACGGGGATGGAAATGGCGAGACCCACCGCCGTCGTCAGCAGCGCCACCCAGATGCCGCCGGCCAGCACCGACGGATCCACGGCCGCCCCTGCCCCCTGCATGGCCTGGAAGGCGTCGATCATGCCCAGCACCGTGCCGTAAAGGCCAAGCAGCGGCGCCGTCTGGGCAATCAGGTCCAGCGGGCGCAGCCAGGCCCGCAGCTCGGCGATACGGCCGAGACAGATGCGCTCGATGTCCTCCCGCAGCAGGTCCGCCCGCGCCCCGCCCGGCCGCGTCTGCGCCTTCAGCAAGAGCGCCATCACCTCGTTGAGGATCCCCCTGTGTCCGGCGACGGTGGCCAGCGCGACGGCCGTGTCGCCGTCGAGATGCAGGCCAAGCGCCCGCCGGGCCCGTCCGAACCGGCCGGCGCCGGCAAGGGCGAACTGGATCAGCTTGGCAAAGATCAGCGCGAGCGCGATCACCGACATGACCAGCTGGATCCCCACCACGCTGCCACCCTGATCGACCAGATCGACGACAGGATGCAGGAATTCGGGGAGCTGGTTGGACAACTCGGACAACATGGCACGTTCCTGGGATGGGGCGCGGCTTGCGCTGGTTGTGGCAAGCGCACCAGATAAACTTGAGTGCAAATGCCAGCTTTTTTGTCACGCCGCAACCCGGTTTTACCTGCTGGCAGTGCGGAGCGCTGCAACCCGTCGCCCTCACCAATGGGCACCGCCGGTTTTCCGACAAACCAGGCTGACAGCGTGTGATGTGCCCCGCCCGAATCGTTGAACGCGCAAGGCGCCAGACTGCAGCGACCGTCTGCCAGTCCCGATCGGCTGAACAAGCCTGGATCGTCCGCCCAGGTCGCACGTCACGCGAGCCAGAACCAGACCCGGTCGCAGACCTGCAAAGTCCTGGCGCACCCCGAAGGGTGCCGGGGACCCAATTACAGATGACAACGTGATTTCTCATTTTCACGAAATTCCTGTTGCGTACCGCATCTGCTGCATATAAACAGGTGATGTCGTTACCTCACAGGAGCACAAATTTTGAACACCACCATCAATGAGCTGCAGTCTGCAAAGACGCTTCAGGAAGAATTCTCCGCAAACTATGGCCATGGCCGCGATTTCGAGGGAGAGGCAATTGCCCGCTTCGCGGTCGCAGCCGGACGGTTTCTGGGCGAGATCGTGGGCGCCGACGTTGCGCAAGTCGGCATGGCGGAAATGGCACGCAAGCTTGGCTTGGAGTGCCATGCGGACAGCGACTGGGAACACGCTTTCGAGGGCGCCTGGGGCGAAGCCTACGGCTGGCCAATGGGGGAGGTCTTTCTTGAACTGAACGCCTACGCCCACTACGGGCTCGTTTTGGGTGACCATGCCGATGCGGGCACCAGAGCGGCACAGATCCGCGAACACCTCGAAACGGCAACCGCGTTCATGAAGCGGCTGCCGGCTGAGGCCTGGGACGTGGACACGGGCGATGCCGGGCACACCCTGCGACTGGCACTTGGCCGCTGGGCCCTGGATCACGACGAAGCGATCGAGCCCTATGCTCTGGCCGCTTTCGGTGGCGTCTCGGAACGACGGATCCGCAACATGATGTCAGGCACCGCGAACAGCCTGACCAACGACAACGGCAAGGTCCCGGCACGGGAAGCGCTGCAGTGGCTCGCAGACCGGGAAACCTTCCGTCCTTCGGTCTGGCGGGATCAGGATGCAGGCGCGGATGAGGCCGGCTACCCGGAGGAGGAAGAGCTGGGCGACATGCTGTTCGTCCCGGTGGCGCGCGACGGCTCCCATTTCCACCCCGGCCTCGCGCGCGATGGCAAGTTCACGATCGGCCGCCCCGGAGCTGAATTGACCCTGCCGACGTTCGAGGAAGCGCTGGCCGTGCTCCAGCAGTCGGCATCCCCTGCGTGGCGTCGCCCGAGCCCCATGGGCGTGTGGACCAATGTCAGCGCTGTCCGCTGGGATCGGCTCGGCAGGGCCGAGCTGCAGGCTCTTGCCGACGGCGAGCAGCCCTGAGGCCCGAGCCACCCTCACCATCTTTACCTAACGAAAGGACACGACATGACCGACATGACGGCAGGAACTCGGAATCTCGAGCGGTTTGCCTCCAGGATCTGTGAAGCCAGCGAAGCGGATCTGCGCGCAGCCATCTACGCCGACGGACCGGCACCGCTCAGGGACACGACGCTCGGGCTGGCAGCCGACGGCCCGTACCGGGCCTTCTACGCCCCGTTCGACTGGATCAACACGCAGGCGGACGTCGTGATCGTCGGCCTCACGCCGGGGCGTCAGCAGGCACTGGATGCGGTGCTGGTCCTGCGCCAGGCACTGCTGCAGGGACAGACGCTGGAGCAGGCCGCGGCGCTGGCGAAGTACAGCGCCTCTTTCAAGGGGGGAATGCGCAAGCTCGGCGCGCAATTGATGGATCACTTCCACATCCATCAGCTTCTGGGTCTGGTGACAACAGCAGAGCTCTTCGGGTCCGCACAGGGACGCGTGCACGCCACATCCGCGCTTCGCTACCCCGTCCTGCGGCACCACGGGAACTACTCCGGGCATGCTGGAATGCTGGATGTGCCCTTCATGCGAGAGATGGTTGAAACCTGCCTCGCGCCAGAGTTGGCAGTCCTGAAGAACGCGTGGGTCATCCCCTTCGGCACCTACGCCCACCGCGCCGTCCAGCACCTTGCGAACCGGGGCCTGGTTGACGAGGGCAGGATCCTGGGCGGGATCCTCCATCCGGGGGGCCAGCAGTGGAACCGCTACAAGGTGCAGCTGGGCATGACGACGGGGGCAGCCATCGCCAACGTCAAGGGCGGGCTTGAGGTGGAGCGACGCAGCCGGGAGCTGCACCTGAAGGTTCAGGCCCTGCTGCAACAGACCCCCGTCGCGGTCCGGCGCCCCGGCGCCGCCGCCTGAGATCCCCCGGATATGCGTTTGCAAGGAAAGAACCCGGACATGAAACAGCGAAAACTGGGCGGCCGCAGCCGATTGATGCGTCCCGCACTCGAATATGCCAGGCAGAACGGGTTTGACTGCACGTTCACCCAGGCAAACCACCTCGCGTTCCATGGCCATGGAGGACGCGTCATTGCCGCAGGTACCCCCCGTTCCGGGCAGGCGGCGCTGACCGCTATCGCCCGGATGAGGGCACTGGTCAGACAGGCGTCTCACGCAATGCCGTCTCATCAGGCCCTCTCCGGCCCCTCGCACGGGGCCATCGCGCGGGACAGGCGTGCGGGGAATGCCTGAGGTCAGCTCGCGGGCTGCCGCCCCCCGCGCCGACACGACGCTACGTCAGAATTCATGAGAATGAAGCTCAGCTTTTTTGCTGGACCTCGCCCCCCTCCGGCGCTAGACCTCGGGCATCGCGCCAGCCAGCCCTGCCAGCCACGCGCCCTTTCCCGTTTCATCCTCACGAGGTCTGCCCATGCTTCGCCTTGCCCGCCTTGCCGCGGTGGCGTCCGCCATCGCCTTTGCCGTTCCGGCCGTTGCCGCCGCCGTCGAGATCGAGACCGCTAAGGGCCCGGTCACGCTGGCCGGCACCCCGGAGAAGGTCGCCGTCTTCGACATCGCCGCGATTGATACCCTGCTCGCACTTGGCATCGTTCCCGCCGGCGTGCCGGACAAGCTCTACGTCCCCTATCTCGGCGAGGACGCCGCCAAGGCCCCCAAGGTCGGCACCCTGTTCGAGCCCAACCTGGAAGCCGTTGCCGGCCTTGCTCCGGACCTCATCGTCATCGGCGGCCGCTCCTCCACCCAGGGCGACGCGCTGGCGCCCATCGCCCCGGTCATCGACATGACCATCGGCAGCGATGTGGTCGCGGAAGCCAAGGCCCGCCTCACCGCCTATGGCAAGGCCTTCGGCCGGGAAGCCAGGGCCGCCGAGCTGACCGCCGCGCTCGACGCGGAACTGACGGCCGTCGCCAGGGCCGCCGAGGGCCAGGGCACCGCGCTGGTGCTGCTCACCAACGGCACCAAGCTCTCCGCCTATGGCGCCGGCTCGCGCTTTGGCTGGATCCACTCCGCCCTCGGCCTGCCGCAGGCCCGCGAAGGCCTCAAGACCGACACCCATGGCGATGCGATCTCCTTCGAGTTCATCGCCGAGACCAACCCGGACTGGATCTTCGTCATCGACCGGGGCGCGGCCATCGGCGAAGCCGGCTCGGCGGCCGCCACCCTCGACAACCCGCTGGTCAAGGGCACCAGGGCCGCCAAGGCCGAACAGATCGTCTACCTGTCGCCCGCGCCGATCTACATCGCCGGCGGTGGCTACACCTCGCTGATGGGCACCCTCGCCGAGCTGAAGGCCGCGCTGGCAAAGTAAGCCCGCCGCGACCCGGCAATCGCCCAGCCAACGCCCAGCCAACGCCAGGTTCCAGGTTCCAGACGCTCATGCGCCTCGCCGCTCTCCTGACCCTCGCCCTCATCCCCTTGTCCGCGCTGAGCCTCATGCTCGGCGCGGCAAGCGTCGATGTGGCCGCGATCGGGCATGATCCGCAGGCGGCGCTGATCTTCTGGGTCTCGCGCCTGCCACGCACCCTGGCCGTGCTTCTCACCGGCGCGGCCCTTGCCGTCGCCGGTGTCATCCTGCAGCAGATCGTGCGCAACCGCTTCGTCGAGCCCGGCACCACCGGCACCGGCGAGGGCGCGGCCCTTGGCCTTCTGGCCATCACGCTGCTCGCCCCCGGCGCGCCAATTATCGTCAAGATGCTGGTCGCCAGTGCCGCCGCGCTTGCCACCACCTTCCTGTTCCTGCGCCTCATCCGCCGCCTCCCCCCGCGCGAGGTGCTGCTCGTGCCGCTGGTCGGGCTCATCCTCGCCGGCGTGCTGCAGGCCGCCGTCACCTTCATCGGCTGGCAGACCGACCTGTTGCAGTACATCGGCACCTGGCTGATGTCGGGCGAGTTCTCCGGCGTCATCGCCGGCCGCTACGAACTGCTCTGGATTGCCGGGGCTGCTGCCGCCCTCGCCTATGTCTACGCCGACCGCTTTGTCCTCCTGGGCCTTGGCCGGGACGCGGCGACCAACCTCGGGCTCGACACCGAGCGCGTCCTGCATCTGGGCCTTGCCGTCGTCTCCATCGTCACCGCGCTCGTCGTCGTCACGGTGGGCATGATCCCCTTCGTCGGCCTTGTCGTGCCCAACCTTGTCTCGCGGCTGATGGGCGACAACCTGCGCCAGAGCCTGCCCGTGGTTGCCGCCGGCGGCGCGGCGCTGGTGCTGGCCTGCGACATCCTCGGCCGCGCGGTGCGCTACCCCTACGAGGTCCCGGTCGGCACGGTGCTGGGCGTCCTTGGCTCGGCGCTGTTCCTCTGGCTTCTCTACCGGCAGCCGGCGCGATGATGGCTGTCGTCCGCGCCCATCCGCTTGCCCTGCTCGCCCTTTGCCTTCTCGGCCTTGGCGCGGCCTATCTTTTTGCGGGCCTCGGCCCCAACGCCGGTTTCATCCTGCCGCTGCGCGCGACAAGGCTTGGCGGCATGCTGGTCGTCGGCGCGTCCATCGCGGTCGCCACCGTGCTGTTCCAGACCGTGGCGCAGAACCGCATCCTCACCCCGTCGATCATGGGCTTCGATGCGCTCTATGTGCTGATGCAGACGGCGCTGGTCGCCGTCATCGGCGCGGTCGGCTTCACCAGCCTGCCCAAGGCGCTGAAGTTCGGGCTGGAGGTCGGCGTCATGATCACCGCCGCCGTGCTGCTCTTCGGCACGCTGCTCGGCCGCGGCCCGCGCGACGTCGCCCGCATGATCCTGACCGGCGTCATTCTCGGCGTCCTGTTCCGCTCGCTCTCCGGCTTCGTCGCCCGGGTGATGGATCCCAACGCCTATTCGGTCGTCCAGTCGGTCACCTTCGCCAGCTTCACCCGCATCGACGCGACGCTGCTGCTCATCGGCGGCAGCGCCGCCCTGGCTGCTATTGCCCTGGCCTTTGCCCTGTCGCGCCGCCTTGATGTCATGGCGCTCGGCCGTCCCGTCGCCGTCTCGCTCGGGCTCGGCTACGAGCGGCTGATGCTGCTGGTCCTGGCGCTGGTGGCCCTGCTCGTCTCGGTCTCCACCGCCCTCGTCGGCCCGGTCGCCTTCTTCGGCCTCATCGTCGTCGGCCTTGCCCATGCGCTGGTCGGCGCGGATCGCCATGCCAGGCTCCTGCCTGCCGCCGCGCTCATCGCCGGCATCGTCCTCGTCGGCGGCCAGCTCATCTTCGAGCGCCTGATCGGCCAGCAATCCACCCTGAGCGTGGTCGTCGAATGCGTCGGCGGCCTGGTCTTCCTCTGGCTGCTCCTGAAAGGACGCGTGCGATGATCCGCATCGACAGCCTCAGCCACCGCATCGGCCCGGCCGCCATCCTGTCGGACATCAGCACGACCCTGCCCGCGGGCGCCATCACCGCGCTGATCGGTCCCAACGGCGCCGGCAAGTCGACCCTCATCAACCTGGTCGGCCGGCTTCTGCCCCTGCAGCAGGGCAGCGTTCAGATCAACGGCATGGACATCCGCGCCACTCCTTCCGCCACGCTCGCGCAGCATGTGGCCATCCTCGGCCAGTCGAACACGGTCGCCAGCCGCCTCACGGTGCGCGATCTCGTCGCCTTCGGCCGCTGGCCGCACACCCAGGGCCGGGAGACGGAGGCGGACCGGCGCATCGTCGCCGATGCCCTTGCCACCGTCGATCTCGCCGATCTCGCCAGCCGCTTTCTGGATCAGCTCTCCGGCGGCCAGCAGCAGCGCGCCTTCCTTGCCATGACCCTCGCCCAGGACACCGGCTGGCTGTTGCTGGACGAGCCGCTCAACAACCTCGACATGCCGCACGCCCGCGCCCTGATGCGACGCCTCGACGCCCTGCGCGACAGCGGCAAGAGCATCGTCATCGTCGTGCATGACGTGAACTATGCCGCACAGTGGGCCGATCATGTGGTTGCGCTGAAGGACGGGCGGCTGTTTGCGGCCGGCACGCCGGCAGAGGTGCTCCGCGCCGATGTCCTCGGCGCGCTCTACGACATGCCGCTCGAGGTGATCCTCCAGGACGGCCGTCCCTTCGTGCTGCATCACCGCTGACGCCGCCCGTCCGGCAGGCAGTGCAACGCTGCAACACCTGTTAATTTATGATTCTTTTTGTCATATTTCTCATTGCAGCAAGCCTTTCATGATCCTAATGCAAACGGTCAAGGGCGCGACCTGAAACGGAAAAAATTTCCGTAAAGTCATCTTTGAAGAAAAAATGGGGCTCGCATGCACATGACCAGACACACCTCCCGGTTCCGGCCATTCCTCCTTGGCACCGCTCTTTCGGCCGTGGCCGTGTTGCCGGCTGTGGCCCAGGACAACACCCCCGTCCAGGACCTGCCGACGGTCGTGCTGCGCACCTACGCCAAGAACGACAAGTCCGATGCCCATGCCGGGGCCGCAGACCGGGCCAACTCGATCTACATCGACGAGCAGGACATCAAGGCCGCCGGCCTTGGCGACATGAAGGACCTGTTCGCCGGCCAGGCATCCGTCACCGTCGGTGGCGGCATTCCGATCGCCCAGAAGGTCTTCGTCAACGGCGTTGACCTGCTCAATCTGGCCGTGTCGGTCGATGGCGTGACGCAGAACAACCGCGCCTTCCACCACACCACGGCCACCACCCTTGACCCGGAGCTGCTGAAGTCCGTTCGTGTCGACCCGACCGTCGCCCCCGCAGACGCCGGCGCCCACGCGCTGGCCGGTGCCGTCGAGTTCGACACCGTCGATGCCGGCGACCTGCTGGCAGCGGACCGCAGTTTCGGCGCCTATGGCCGGCTGTCCTATGACACCAACGGCAACACCTTCACCCAGTCTGGCGCCGCTTACGGCCGCCACGCCGGCTTCGAGCTGCTGGGTTACGTCAAGAACGCCAAGGGCCAGGACTATGATGCCGGCAACGGCCGGCGCATGCGCGGCACCGCCGCCGACCTGCAGAGCTTCCTGCTGAAGGGGGCCTACGAGAAGGACGGCCACCGGCTCGAACTCTCCGGCATGCGCATGATCGACGACGCCATGCGCCCCTGGCGCGCCAACTTCGGCGCGCTCATCGGGGGCCGCCCGACGCCGCTGCTGCGCCGCTACGACACCGACCGGCAGAGCTATTCGATTCGCTACGAGGGCACGGACAACACCGGCCTGTGGGATCCGACGGTCCTCATCGGCTTCTCCGAAAACCACATCGACGTGCCGCAGCCCTTCGGCAGCAAGGGCAAGTCGAACACGCTGAACGGCAAGATCGAGAACACCTTCCACTTCAGCGAGACCAACGCCCTCACAGCCGGCGTCGACTTCTACGCCAAGACCGGTCGCTACAGCGACCCGACCAGCCGCCTCACGGAAAAGTCCCGCAATATCGGCCTTTATGCCCAGGAGCGCCTGTCGGTCACCGACCGGATCGAGCTGTCCTTCGGGGCGCGTGCCGACTTCCAGACCTTCGAGGGCGTCAACCGCCAGACCCGTGACCAGGCTGGCGTGAGCGGCAACGCCTCCGTCCGCTACGAGGTCATCGACAACCTGTTCCTGAAGGCGGGCTACTCGAACGTCTTCGGCGGCATCGTCATCGAGGACAACTACACCTTCTCGCCGCGCTGGACCTATGCCGCCCTGCGCCCGGCCCGCGCCCAGAACGTGGTCGGCGGCATCGAATGGCGCCACGAGGGCTTCTTCGCCAACGCCGAGGTCTTCCGCACCGACTTCGACAACGCCCGCAATGGCATCAAGACCGATGACTTCATCACCCAGGGCTTCAATCTGGGCGGTGGCTGGAGCTGGGGCAACGGGGCGATCAAGGCCACCTACTCCAACACCGAGATCGAGGTGAACGGCAAGAAGACCGGCGGCTACGAGGCGCTCGACTACGGCGCGCCGCTCGGCCAGGTCATTGCCGTCGAGGCCCAGCACAGCTTCGTCGATTACGGCGTCACCATCGGCGGCCGGCTCGACATGGCGCTGGACTACAGCGGATCGATCGGCGCGGAAGATGCCACCCGCAAGCTCAAGGGCTATCAGGTGTTCAACATGTTCCTGCAATACGAGCCCGTGCAGTTCGCGGGTCTGGAGCTGCGTCTCGACGCCAAGAACATCTTCAATGCCGACTACGCCGACCGCGGCACCTATGGCGGCGAATACGCCAGCGTCCAGCAGCTGAAGGAGCCCGGCCGCAGCTTCCTGTTCACGGTCAAGAAGACCTTCTGATCAGGCACAGTGGCATGGCACAAACGGACCCGCGCCCGCGCGGGTCCAAGTCCTCACCATAACGGCAGGCCTTTCCCGGCCTCCTCCCCACCGCGGCAGAGTTTTCCCAGCATCATCCCCTCCGCCGTCACCCCGGGCGCAGCGCAGCGGAGACCCGGGGCCTACTCGTTCGCAGAGCGGGAGAAATGGTCGCGGCACTGCAAATGCTCGTTTTCCAGCAGAGGCAACGCAATGCCCGCATCGCCGTTCTGGAAGCGAGTAGGCCCCGGCTCTCGCGATGCTCGGCCGGGGTGACATCAAGTGGCGCGGCGATGAGTTCGACCCGCGCCAACTCGGGTCCGGATCATTCTGTCACAGCGGCCCCCGCGGCGCCTTCCCAACCGAGGTCACCCCGGGCGCAGCGCAACAGAAACCCGGGGCCTCCTCGCGGCCAGAGCGACAAACGTGATCCAAACGCTCCCGCAGACTTGCGCATCAGCAAGCCTCGCCCGAGGCACCGCCTCGGTCCCCGTCACGGCTCCGCAAGCAACCAGCCCCAGGCTCTCGCTCCGCTCGGCCGGGGTGACATCAAGCGGCGCGGCGCTGACGACAGGCACCAGTTCCGAGGCCCCGACCGGATGCCGGGACCCCGGGTGCTGTCAGGCCCGGATCACTCCGCACCCTTTTCCTTCAGCCAGGCCTTCATGAAGGCGATTTCCTCTTCCTGCGCCTTCACCACGGCTTCGGCCAGCGCCCGGATCCTGGGATCCGTGCCATGCGCCAGCACCACCTTGGCCATGTCGACCGCGCCCTGATGGTGCGGGATCATGCCTTTCACAAAGTCGATATCCGCATCACCCGTGAAGGCGATGGACATGTCCCTGTGCATCGCGTCGTTGATGGCCTGATAGGCCTTGGTGGACGCACTGGCGCTTTCTGATCCGGCCGCCGGCATCCCATGCCCGCTGTGGTCCTGCACGGCAGGTTGCGCGGGCGCCGGTCCGTCGGCAAGCGCGGGCAAGGCACCCAGACCAAGCGCAAAGGCAAGGGCGGACACGGCATAAATCTTCATCATCTCGATGATCCTTTTGGATTGAGCAGAAACTCCGTGGCTCTGGCCACGGCTCAAGCAAAGATCAGGCGAGAGATTTGGGGGGCGGCGGTTCGCAGGCTGCGCCCAGGCCGGCCACGTCGGAGTTGCCTGCCGGCCAGGTGACCAGTTGACAGGAGGCAGGCGCGTCGGCGGCCAAAAACGACGGCGCAAGAAAGCTGGAAGCCATCATGCAGAGGGTGACGCAGAGGTCATCCATCTGCGCCGGCGGACAGCACGGAGGGTTGGCGGAAGCCTGCAATGCCGCGTCAGCGCTCAGGCTTGTCGGCGCTTTCGCCCCGTCTGCCTGGTACATGCCGACATGGCGCATGCCGACATGGTGCATGCCGGGGCCGGGATGATCCATGCCGACATGGGCAAGGCCATCCCCGGCGGGCCTTCCCGGTCCCGCGGCCTGCCCGGCCTGAAACGACAGACAGACCAGCGCAAGCACCAGACCGGCGGCCAGCAGAAACGCAATCGAGCCCTGTTTGACGGCAGTGACCATGGCCAGACCCTAGCCTGTTTCGCCGGCCAAGCGCAACGCCCGGCCCGACGGCCACCGCCAACAGCGCTCGATCCTCTCGCTCGTCCTCCCGGGCGAGAGCGAAGCGAAGACCCGGGACCGGAGAGCCAAGGTTATCCGGGACCACCTCCAAGCGTCAGCTACCAGCGCGCCTCTCCCCCCTTGAGGGGGAGATGTCCGCGCAGCGGACAGAGGGGGGCATCAGCGCCTCGGTAGACGGGACGCCAGCGATCGTCGAGCGGCATCCGCCCGTCCGCAAGTCAAAGGTCCTTCGCCTGTCCGTCCGCTTCGCAAGCGACCCAGTAGCCGGCGGCGCGGCGCCAGATGGAGGCGTAGGCGCGGCGATCAGGAAATGGTCACGCACCGCGCAGCCGCTGCCGACCTGCATCCGCTTCATGGGCCGAGCATTACCCATTACATCGTCGCAATCGCCAAAATGAGAAACTAGCTTGGAAAGCCTACAATCTCGTCCGCGCTCATCTTGAGGCAGCAAACGCCAAAGAGCGCAACGAAGCAGCACGTCATAAAGTATGCGATTTGCATCAATGCTCTTGTTGCAGATGAGCATCGTAACGCCAAATCCTATTCATTCCCGTTGCTCAAATGAATGCCTCGTTTCGCGCTTTTTTCGAAAAAATTTTTCCAAAATATCAAAAAAATCCGGATAGAGAAAAACTAGCTACCCGGCAGGTTTTCGACTCTCTAGTTTGATTGAGGTTTACAGTGAAATCACAATGTACTTCACAATGGCTTTCACGGCCACCGTCTCATCCTCCCCATTGAGAAAAATCGGCGCCTGCCATTTCGGGTCTATGCTCTCAGGCCAGAGTTCGTATTGCCCATTTGCGCGCTTCACTCTCTTCGCAGTGACCTCGCGCAATCCGCCCTCACGCGACTGGGCTACAATGACCAAATCGCCCTCGCGGATCGCAAGTCCAGCTCCTACCGCATCCAAACAGACCAAGACCGAGCCATCCGGCGCGATCTTGTTGAGAGAAGTGCCTCGCACCTTGAGTGCGTATACATGATCGGCAGACAATTTAGTGTCAGGGATAAAATCAAGCCAATCAGTGGGTTCAGAGCGAAGGGGATCAAAGTCGAGCCATGAACCTGCGGCTACCTCGCCCTTCACAGGAAGCCGGCGAAACATTGTCTTGTGCGGTGCCAGGTCAAGAGGCACCCCGCCAGATGTCACCATCTCGCTCGGGGGCAGCATCAATTCGTGAGGCGAGACGCCAAGCGCCGTCCCCAACCTGGCGAGCCAATCAACAGTCAAACGTCGGTCGCCGCGCTCCAGCTTGGAAATCTCACTGACATTCGTGTTCGCAAGCTCTGCGAGTTCGGCTTGCGTCATCCTCCGAGCCCTTCGGTGCTCTTTTAGAAAAAATTTTTTATCAGTCATAATTAGAGGACAACCTCTAAGAAAATACGATTAAACACAGTTTAAGAAAAATTATGGGTTTTGTCTTGGGAAATTTTTCCAGACGTTAGTACTGCCCGCTCCATCAGTCATCGTCCGGCGCGTCGGCCAGGATCTCGGCAAGCTGGCGCTCCAGAAGCTCGAGATCTTCCTGCGGCGCCGTGTCGAGTCGGTGCGCGGTGCGCCCAGTCCCGGATCGGGTCGCGGCACTTGCCGCAAGAAGCCGTTCGTATTCTGCGACCGACAGCAGCACAAGCCGGTCCCGACCGCGCTTCTGCAGCGTCACAGGGGCTGCGAGCGCCGCATCCAGCACTTCGCCCGGCTGCCGGTTGACGTCTGAAAAGCTGAACTTGCGCATTGGTCGATCCATGCAAACTTCGTCATACGTATTTTGCATGATTTACGAAATTTACGCAACTCAAGTCAGCTTCTTCGGCCAGGTGTCCGACAGCCGGTAGCCGGCCGGCCAGGGGTCGTCCGGGTCGAGCATCAGCTGGCTCGTGCCGGTCACCCAGCCACGGCCGGAAATCTCCGGCAGGATCGCGGGCTGGCCCGCGACGGTCGTCGTCCCGGCGATGCGGCAGTCGAAGGTCGAGCCCAGCACCGAGATGCCGGTGAAATGATCGCCCGCCCGCATCTCGCCCCTTGCCGCCAGAACCGCCATGCGGGCGGAGCAGCCGGTGCCGGTCGGCGAGCGGTCGAGCTTGGCCGGCTGGATCGCCACCGTGTTGCGCCCGACCAGCCGGTCGCCCTGCCGCTCCACCGGCAAGGTGAGCTGACAGAACGAGATGTGGTTCCAGTCGGGGTTGAGCGGATGCGTGAAGCCGAGCTGTTCGTTGGCCGCCCGGGTGATGCGCACGCCGGTTTCCGCCAGGTCGCGCGCCTCATCCGGCACGATCTCGAACCCGAGCGCGCGGGCGTCGGTGATGACGAAACTGTCGCCGCCATAGGCCGTGTCGACGGTGAGCGTTCCGAGCCCTTCCACCTCCAGCGGCACGGATAATTTGCCGGCAAAGGATGGCACGTTGGTCACGTAGATCCGCTCCGCCTTGCCATTGCGGCAGACCGCCCGGACCTCCACCGGTCCGCCCGGCGCTTCCAGCACGAAGCGCGTTTCCGGCTCCTGCATCGGCACGATGCCGGTGTCGAGCAGGACGGTTGCCACGCAGATCGAGTTGGATCCGGACATGGGCGGCGTGTCCTCCGGCTCCATGATGATCCAGCCCATGGCCGCACGCGGATCCTTCGGCGGGACGAGCAGGTTCACATGCCGGAACACCCCGCCGCGCGGCTCGTTCAGCACGAAGTTGCGCAAGGCCCCGTCGCGGGCGATGAAGCCGCGCTGCTCCCAGATCGTCTCCCCCGGCGGCGGCGCGACGCCGCCGACGATCACGTCCCCGACCTCACCTTCGGCATGGCAGGTGACCACGTGGATGATCTTGCTCGTCCGCATCTCAAGGCTCCTCAGGCGAACCGCAGCACCGGGTCCCCCAGCGCCTCGAAGTCCGGCTCGATGCCCAGTCCCGGTCCGGCCGGTGCGGTCATGGCCCCGTTCACCCGCTGCGGCGCCCCATGGGCAATTCGCTTGGTGCCGTAGGAGTTGAAGTCCGTCGCCGAGAAACAGAACTCCTCCGGCGTCGACTGGGCGAGATGGGCGATTGCCGCCGTCACGATATCCCCGCCCCAGGTGTCCTCGATGGTCATGGCGATGCCATGGGCGATGCACAGGTCCCGCATCTGCCGCGCCTTGGTCAGCCCGCCGACTTTCGAGATCTTCAGGTTGATGACGTCCATCGCGTCATCGCCAATCGCCCGGACCAGCATGTTCACGTCGGTGACATTCTCGTCCAGCACGAACGGCCGTGCCGTCCGCCGGCGGATGGAGAGGCATTCCTCGTAGGTGAGGCAGGGCTGTTCGATGTAGACATCGAGATCGGCAACGCTTGCCGCCACCCGCGTTGCCTCATGCCGGGTCCAGCCGGTGTTGGCATCGGCAACGAGGATATCGGTCGGCTCCAGGATCGCCCGGGCAGCCCGGATGCGGGCAATGTCGTCGTTGGCGTCGCCGCCGACCTTGAGCTGGAACTTGGTGTAGCCCTCGGCGCGATAGCCGGCGATGTTTTGCGCCATCTTGTCGGCAGACTGCTGCGAAATGGCGCGATAAAGCTGCACTTTCTCCTGCGCCACACCGCCCAGAAGCTTCACCAGCGGCATGCCCGCGACCTTGCCCAGAATGTCCCAGCAGGCAATGTCGAGCGGCGCCTTCACGTAAGGATGACCGTTGAGACTGGCGTCCATCGCGCGGTTGAAGGTGGCCAGATCTGTCGGGTCGAGCCCGATCAGCTTCGGCGCCAGCTCCTCCAGTCCCGCCCGGACACCCTTCGCATAGGAGGGCAGATAGGCCGACCCGAGCGGGCAGCACTCGGCATAGCCGGTGATGCCGGCATCGGTGTCGATGGCCACGACGGTGGCGTCAAAGACCTCGACATAGTTGCCGTTGGACCAGGAATAGCGGCCTTCCTTCAGCGGCAGATCCACCTGATAGGCCCGGATGGCGGTGATGCGCATGGGTCAGTCCCTCCCGATCTTGAGACCTCAAACCACAACGAAACCATGGGCATAGGGGTCGCGGTCGTCGATCATGATGGTGTTGTAGCCCGTCACCCGGGCCCAGCCGGCGATGGTCGGGATGATGCCGTCATGGCTCCCCACCTTGACCGCTTGCCTAACCCCGCCCTCGAACATCGAGCCGATGATGCTCTCATGCACGAAGCTGTCGCCGACCTTCAGCTGCCCCTTGCCGAACAGATGCGCCATCCGGGCGGACGTGCCTGTTCCACAAGGGGAACGGTCGATCGCCTTGTCACCATAAAACACCGCATTGCGGGCATGGGCCTCCGGCTGCGTCGGCTTGCCGGTCCACTGGATATGCGACAGGCCCTTGATGTCCGGCTTTTCCGGATGCACGAACTGATACTTGGCATTGAGCGCCGCCCGGAGCTTCGGACTGAAGCCGATCAGCTCGCCGGCCGTGAAATCGCCCATGTCCCTGAAGACCGCCTGCGGCTCGACGATGGCGTAGAAATTGCCGCCATAGGCGACATCCACCGTCACCTCGCCCAGCCCCTCCACCTCGGCGGTAAGGCCGGTGGCGTGGAGGTAGGACGGCACGTTGGTCAGGCGCACCTTCTCGACGAAACGGCCCACCTGCTCGTACTCGGCAATCACCAGCCCTGCCGGCGTATCCAGCCGCACGACACCCGGCGTTCTTGGCCGGATCAGGCCATTTTCGATGGCAATCGTGATGGTGCCGATGGTGCCATGGCCGCACATCGGCAGGCAGCCGGATGTCTCGATGAAGAGAATGCCGACATCACAATCCTCCCGCGTCGGCGGGTAGAGGATCGAGCCGGACATCATGTCATGACCGCGCGGCTCGAACATCAGTCCGGTGCGGATCCAGTCGAATTCGGCGAGGAAATGCGCCCGCCGTTCCAGCATGGTCTTGCCGGAGAGGAGCGGTCCGCCGCCGGCCACCACACGCACCGGGTTGCCGCAGGTATGTCCGTCGATACAGGTAAAGGTGCTCACTGCCATGGCAGTCTCCAGAGGATCAGAACCGGTCAGGCCGGAACGGGCTGAGGTCGATGGGCGGCTGGCGCTCGAGCACCAGATCCGTGACAAGCCGCGCGGTCGCGGCCGATTGGGTGAGGCCGAGGTGGCCGTGCCCGAAGGCGAGGATGACGTTGCGCGCCCGCGGACTGCGGCCAATCACCGGCAGGCTGTCGGGCATCGACGGGCGCGACCCCATCCACTCGACGCCGCCTTCGGTCCGGAGGCCCGGCATGAACCGCGCCGCCTTGGCCAGCATGTGTTGCGAGCGCCTGAAATTGACGGGGGCGGAAAACCGCGCCAGTTCCGAGGCCCCGCCAACGCGGACGCCCTGTGCAAGCGGCGTCACCACAAAGCCGTGCCCGCCGAAAATCAGCTGTCGCTTCAGATCGAAAGCCCCGGCCAGCAGGGTCGTGTTGTACCCACGCTCGGCGATCAGCGGCACGTCCGCGCCAAGGCTGGCGGCAAGGCCCCGGGACCAGGGCCCCGCCGCCAGCACCACGTGGCGGGCGGAAAGGGTCGCACCGCCCGTGAGCCGGACCTGTTGCAAGTCACCGCCGCCGATGATCGCGGTGACCTCGCCGCGACGGACCTCGACGCCGAGCGTTTCCGCTGCCCGGGCCACCGCCAGCGCGTAGTCGCGCGGATCGGTCACCGTCTTCCAGCCAGGTACGAAGGTTGCCCGGATGAACTGCGGCGACAGGCCGGGCTGCAGCTCGGCGAGCCCGCGCTGATCGAGATGCTCGAAGGCGATGCCATAGCGCTCCCGCCAGGCCCAGCCTTCCAGGGAGGCGCGGAATTCGCCATCACTTTCATAGAGTTGCAGCGACCCGTCGGCGCGCACGAAGGCGCCCAGACCGGCCGACGCAACGAGGCTGTCGCACTCCCGCGCCGCCAGCGTGTTGAGCGCGCCCTGCGCCGCCGCGCTGGCCTCCACCCGGTCCGGCAGGCTGGCGCGGAAGAAGCGCAGCAGCCAGGGCAGCAGGTAGAGCGCCTCGCGCGGCGGGATCGCCAGCGGGCCCAGCGGATCGAGGAGCCATTTCGGCGCCTTGAACAGGATGCCGGGCGAGGCCAGCGGCAGGATGTCGGAAAAGGCGAAGGCCCCGGCATTGCCGCGGCTTGCCTCGTTGGCAAGCTCGCCCCGCTCCACCAGCACGACCTTCCGCCCGGCCTCCGCCAGACGGAAGGCGGCCGAGAGGCCGATGATGCCGCCGCCCACGATCACGACATCGGTTTCGACATGCTCCGCGGTCATGATCGCGGCTCCTCCCGTTTCCGCGTTCAGGGCTGGGTGTAGGCGGTCTTCACCGTGGTGTAGAACTCGGCCGCATAGCGGCCCTGTTCCCGCGGACCGAAGCTCGACCCCTTGGTGCCGCCGAACGGCACGTGATAGTCGACGCCCGCGGTCGGCAGGTTGACCATGACCATGCCGGCCTGCGCCTTCGCCTTGAAATCGCTCGCATATTTCAAGGACGTGGTGCAGATGCCCGACGACAGGCCGAACTCGCAGTCATTGGCGACCGCAAGCGCCTCGTCATAGTCCTTGACCCGGATCACGCTGGCGACCGGACCGAACACTTCCTCCCGGTTGATGCGCATGCCGGGCGTCGTCTCGGTGATCAGCGCCGGCGCCATGTAGAAGCCGGGCTTCTCGCGGTTGAGCCGCTCGCCGCCAAAGGCCACCTTGCCGCCCTCACCCCTCGCTATGTCGACATAGTCGAGATCCTGGGCGAGCTGGCGTTCGTCGACCACGGGGCCGATCTGCGTTGCCGGATCAAGCGCATCGCCGACGACCAGCTTCTTCAGCGCCTCGGTCATCCTGGCGACGAAGCGATCGTGGATGCCCTCGGTGACGATGAGGCGGCTGGAGGCGGTGCAGCGCTGACCCGTGGAGAAGAAGGCGCCGTTGAGCGAGGCGGCGACCGCAATGTCGAGATCGGCGTCATCCAGAACCACCATCGGGTTCTTGCCGCCCATTTCGAGCTGCACCTTCTTGAGGTTCTCGGCGCAGGCACGCGCAATGCCCCGACCGGTCGGAACGGAGCCGGTGAAGGACACTGCCTTGACCTTCGGATGCGAGGTCAGAACCGGCCCGATGTCCGAGCCCTTGCCGCCGACCAGGTTGAACGCACCGGCTGGCAGGCCAGACCGGGAGATGATCTCGGCCAACGCATGCGCCGAGCCCGGCACGAGTTCAGCCGGCTTCAGCACCACGGTGTTGCCATAGGCAAGCGCGGGCGCAATTTTCCAGGCGGGGATGGCGATGGGGAAGTTCCACGGCGTGATCAGGGCGACGACGCCGACCGGCTCGCGGCGCACATCAACCGTCACGCCGGGGCGGACGGACGCCAGGACATCACCGGTCTGGCGCAATGCTTCGCCTGCAAAGAACTTGAAGATCTGGCCGGCCCGCATCACCTCGCCACTGCCCTCGGCGAGGATCTTGCCCTCCTCGCGCGACAGCAGCCGGCCCAGCTCCTCGCGCCGCTCCAGGATCTCGGTGCCGATCCGGTCCAGGACATCAAACCGCTGCTGCGGTGTGGAGGCCGCCCACAGCGGTGCTGCGGCATGCGCCGCCTCGACCGCCGCCTCGGCCTCGGCGCGCGAGGCCCGGGCCGCCGTGCCGATCACATCGCGGGTATCCGACGGATTGATGTTGGGCGACTGGCTCGCACCTTCGCTCCAGCTGCCAGCGATGAAATTCCTGAACTCCGTCATGGGACTGACCTGTCTATCCTGTTGGAACTGCTGATCCTGCCAGCCTATCCGTTTCGTTTGCGCCGCGTCGAGACGGCAATCGGCGATGTCGCCGACGAGGCTCCCCCACCCCCGTCCCCTCCCCACGAGGGGGAAGGGGTGGGGCTGGAGCGGCCATTGCTCCACACGTCGCTTACACGGCCGGCAGCGCCGGGCGGCAGGCGATGGCGTCGCGGATGACCTTCTCGACCTTCGCACGGCGCTCGCCCGACAGCGGCATGCGCGGCATGCGGCAGCGGTCGTTGGAGCCCAGCGCGTGGACTTCGGCCAGCTTGATGTTCTGGACGAGATAGGTCGAGACATCGAGGTCGAGCAGCGGACGGAACCAGCGGTAGATCGCCAGCGCCTCGGCCGTGCGGCCGGCCTGCATCAGCCGGTAGATCGCCACCGTCTCCTTCGGGAAGGCGACGACAAGGCCTGCAACCCAGCCAGTGCAGCCGACAGCCAGCGCCTCGAAGGCGAGGTTGTCGACGCCGGTGAAGACATCGAACCGGTCGCCGAAATGGGTCAGGATCTCGGTCGCGCGACGGATGTCGTCGGAGGATTCCTTCACCGCCACGAAACGGGCATCCTTCGCCAAGTCTTCCATGATCGGCACGGTGACATCGACCCGGTAGGCAACGCGATTGGAATAGATCATCACCGGCAGGTCGCCAGCCTCCGCCACGGCCTTGAGGGTGGCAACCGTCTCGGCCGGGTCGGTGTGATAGATCGTGCTCGGCACCACCATGAAGCCATCGGCCCCAGCCTTGGCAGCCTTGCGTGCCAGATTGGCAGAATCGCGCGTTGCAGCTTCCGCGATGGTCATCAGCACCGGCTTGCCGCCAGCCACGCCCTGCGCGGTCTTGAGCACGGCCAGCCGCTCGTCCTGCGACAGCATCGAGCCTTCGCCCAGCGAGCCGCAGACGATGAGACCATCACAGCCTGCCTCCATCTGCAGCGCGAAGCAGCGCTCCATTTCGGCATGATCAAGCGTGTCGTCAGCGTTGAACTTGGTCGTGACGGCAGGGAAAACACCAGTCCACATGGATCTCTCGTCCTTGTCTTTCAATCAGCTAGTTGGGGTGGGCGCTGCGGCGATCAGGCTCACAGCACGGATTTGAGGAAGTCGATGGTCTCGGGCTTCTTCGGGGCGCCGATCACCTCTTCCGGGGCGCCGATCTCGTGGATCAGCCCCTTGTGGAAGAAGGCGACGCGGTTCGACACTTCGCGGGCGAAGCGGATTTCATGGGTGACGACGATCATGGTCATGCCCTCGGCCGAGAGCATGCGCATCGTGTCCAGCACCTCGCCGACCAGCTGCGGGTCAAGCGCCGAGGTGACCTCGTCGAACAGCATGTAGTCCGGCGACATGGCAAGCGCGCGGGCGATTGCCATGCGCTGCTGCTGGCCGCCGGACAGACGCGAGGGCATCACCTTGAGCTTGTCGCCGAGCCCGACGTGAACGAGATGCTTCTCCGCGATCTCGTTCGCCTCGCGGGCCGACAGGCCGAGCACCTTGCGCGGCGCGAGGGTCACATTCTCCAGTACGGTCAAATGCGGGAAGGCGTTCCACTGCTGGAACACGATGCCGATCTTGCGCCGCAGCTTGTTGAGGTCGGTGCCCTTGGCATGGACATCGATGCCGTCAACGCGGATATGGCCCTTCTGGATCGGCTCCAGACCGTTGATGCACTGAAGCAAGGTCGACTTGCCGGAGCCCGATCCGCCGATGATGGAGACGACCTCGCCCTTCTCCACCTGCATGGTGACGCCCTTGATGACCTCGAGCGAACCATAGGACTTGTGTACGTTTTCGATCTCGATCATTGGTCTGCCTTCAGGCTGTCGTCGGCCCAGCGGCGTTCAAGGAACGCGCCGAGACGGGAGACGGGGAAGCTGATCACGAAGTAGATGAGGCCGGCAATCGCGAGCACCAGCAGCGGCTCCTGGATGCGGGTGATGACGATCTGGGACGAGCGCAGCAGTTCCGCGATGCCGATCCACATCACCAGCGCGGTGTCCTTCATCACGCCGAGCGTCAGGCCGATCCAGCCCGGCAACGAGACGCGCAGGGCCATGGGGGCGACGATGCTGGTGAGGTCCTGCCAGTAGGTCATGCCCAGCGAGCGGGCGGCACGGCGGGTGGTTGCGGGCACGGCCAGGATGCCGCCGCGCACGATCTCGGTGCAATAGGCCGCCGTGTAGAGGCCAAGGACCACCGCGCCGACCACGAAGGGCGACCAGTCGAGCCCGAGGATGCTCTTGCCGGAGTTGACCAGCACCAGCTGGATCAGGAGGGGCACCGAGCGCAGGACATCCAGCACCGCGCCGATGGGGACATTCACCCAGCCGGGCAGCGACGCCCGGGCCCAGCCGAAGACGACACCCAGCACCGTGCCGATGGCAACCGCCACCACGGTCAGCTGGATGGTGAGCCAGGCTCCCTTCAGGAGGAACATCAGGTCGTTGGAGGAGAAAGCCGTGTCAAGCATGGTCCGCCTCCTCAGGTCCGGAACAGGCGCCAGCCGATGAGCCGGGCCGCAAGGATGGTGAGCTTGGCCATGGCGTAGTAGAGCACGGCGGCCAGGGCGAAGAATTCAAAGGTGCGGAACGTGCGGGCATTGAGTTCCTGCGTCACGCCGGTCAGGTCGGAGGTCATGCCGACGATCACGCCGAGCGAGGACATCAGGATCGACCAGACCATCTGGTTCGTCATCGGGTAGAAGACGATCCGGAACATCTGCGGCAGCACCACATGCACCGAGGCCTGCAGCGCGCTGAGGCCGAGCGAACGTGCCGCGCGGGTCTGGCTCGGCGGGATCGCCTGCAGCCCGCCACGGAAGGTCTCGGCCAGGTAGCCGGCGTTGTTGAAGGCAATGCCCGCCAGCAGCGCGCTGAAGGGATCCAGCCTGAGGCCGAACGAGCCGAGACCGAAATAGAAGAAGTAGATCTGGAACAGCGCCGGCGTGTTGCGGGCAATCTCGACCCAGGTCGTGGCGGCCGCACGCAGGGCGCGGTTGTCGGACAGCCGGCCGTAGGCGAGGACAACGGCAATGACGACGCCGATCAGCATCGCAAGGCTCGCCACCTGCAGCGTCACCAGCGCCCCGTCCAGCATCTCGGGCAGACGCCGCAAGGCCTGATTCCAGTGGAAGGTGTAATTCATGGCATCCCCCGCAGGATCCGGCACGCGGGCCGGACCGGTGACCCCGTCGCGGACGGGCCTGCAAGGCCGGTCGCAGCGGTGAGGACGATGCGGCCTGCCGGTGGGCGACAGGCCGCAAGGCTCAGGCCTGCCGCCTCAGCGGTAGACGCCCGGAACGGTGAGATCCGGCACCGGACCGCCGACCCACTTGCCCCACAGCTCGGCATAGCGGCCGGAGCGGACCTGACGGTTCACGAAGAGGTTGAGGTAGTTGATGAGGCCATATTCCTCGCGCAGCGTGATGAGCGAGGTGTAGTCGGTCTCGTAGGGTGCCTCGTCGACGATCTTGAAACCGGAATAGTTGGCCGACTTCACCGCGTCGGCAGCGACGGTCGAGGTGACGACGGTGGCCTCGATGTGGCCCTGGTCGAGGGCGAGGAACACGTCGGCCTGGTTCTGGTAGGCCTGGAAGCTGCCCTTCGGGTCGGCCCACTTCTTCATGTCGGCTTCCAGCGCCAGCGCCTCGAAGGTGGAGGACGTGGAGCCGACGCGGCGGTTCTTCAGGTCCTCGTAGCTGCTGATGCCCGTGCCTTCCTTGGTCAGGACGACCATGTTGTAGGCAACATAGGGGATCGAGAACCCGATGGTCTTGGCCCGCTCCAGCGTGTCGGAGGTCGAGGCGACCCCCACGTCCGCACGGCCGGAAATCAGCGCCGGGATGCGGTCCGGGAACGGGGTCTCGACGATCTCGGCCTCGACGCCCAGCGCCTTGGCGAGGTCACGGCAATAGTCCACGTCGAAGCCGACCGGCTCGTTGTTGGCGTCGCGCATGCCGATGGGCGGGAAATCCAGCGTCACCGCACAGCGCAGCGTCCCCGAGGCGATGATGTCGTCCAGCTTGTCTGCCTTGGCCGGAATGGCCACGAGAGCCAGCGCGGCCCCGGCCGCAAGCGCCTTCAAAATCTGCATCTCAACTCCTCCCAGAAAACGTCTTTCCCCGGCCTCCCCGCCGGAGTGAGGCGACTATGCATATATTGGATCCAATTTACAATATGAAATTATCAGATGGCACAAACGCCGCCGAATATGCTAGGAGATCTGCGAGGGAGACCTGACGCCGTGAAGCTGCAACCCGTTGATATCTCGAAGACCGCTTCGGTCGCCGACATCGTGTTCGAGGCCCTGCGCAAGGCCATCATCGAGGGCGACCTCAAGGATGGTGAACCCCTGCGCCAGGACGAGATCGCACGCCTGTTCAACACCAGCCGCATCCCCGTGCGCGAGGCGATCACCATGCTGGAACAGCAGGGGCTGGTGACGACGCAGCGCTACAAGGGGGCGGTCGTCGCCTCCATCGCACCGGATGAAGTGGCCGAGATCTTCGACTTCCGCGCCCTGGTGGAAGGCACGGTCATCCATGCAGCCGTCGGGCGCATGAGCGACGAATCGCGCCGCCTGGCGCGCCAGTGCCATGAGGCCTTCTCGTCCTCAACGGACCCAATGGCCTGGGGCGATCTCAATCGCCGGTTCCATTACACGCTGTATCAGGACAGCGGGCTGCCCTATCACCTCGGCATCGTCAACAACGCGCTCGACCGCATCGACCGCTACCTGCGCGCCCAGCTGATGCTGTCGAACGGCCGCGCCCGCGCCCATGACGAGCACCTCGCGATCCTCGAAGCCTGCGAGGCCGGTCGTGCAGACCTGGCCGCCGACCTCACCCGCCGCCATATCCTCGGCGCCAAGACGTCGCTGCTGGACCATCTGAAGCGGAAATGATGCGACCGGATTGCCGCAGCGCCGGCGCGATTTTGGCGCTTGCGCGGTGACGGCCGCCGCATTAATCGGATGTCATGATCCGTCGCATCCGATCCCCCTTGCAGAAGCTGATGATGGCGCTTGCCGCGCTGTCCTTCATCCTGCTCGGGTCGATGCATCACGGGCCGCAAGGCCTGGCCGGCGCTGCGGCTGCGGCGTCGGGCTATGACGCCGTCGATCTGGCGGCCTATGTGCTGCCGGACGGCACCCTGCCGGATCTCTGCAATCCCTCCGCGTCCGACGACGGCGGGGACCGCGCCGATGGCCCCGGCTGCCCGGCCTGCCTCCTCGCAAAGTCCGTCGCGCTCGCAAGCTCCCTGCCCCTGCCCGGCCCGGCCTTCGGCTGCGTCATCGACGCGCTGCCGGTTCGTTCCGATGCCATCGGCGAAGGGCATGGCTCCCGCGCTCCGCCGGCCCGGGGCCCTCCGCACAGCCGCACCGCCTGATTTCGCCGGACGCGCTCGCGTCCGTGCGATGTCGCCTGTCCGTCGGGACACGGCGCAGATCCGGTGACGGCAGGGACAGTCCGTCTTCCGCCCTTCCCGGTCCGCACCAGGTGCCTGCACCTGCGGCGTGACATCTGCGCCTGAACGGCCCGCGACAGGCAAGCCCCCTCCGCGGCAGACCCCTGCCGTCCGGAACGGGCGCCCGGATGCCGGGCTAACGCCGGAGCGCCCTTGTCTCAGCCTGTCCTGCGGCCCTGCCTCGCGCGGGCCCTCCCATGAGGAAACAGACCCATGAAGAAGTCGATCATCGCCGCCGCCCTGCTGGCCCTGTCCACCGCAGGCGCCTCCGCGCACGCAACTTTCGAGAACAAGGAAGTCGTCCAGAACACGACGGTGAAGATGGTGCTGCGCGTGCCGCATGGCTGCGAAGGCGAAGCGACCAATGTCGTCCGCATTCAGATCCCGGAAGGCATCATTGCCGTGAAGCCGATGCCGAAGGCCGGCTGGAAGCTCGAGACCGTCAAGGGCGCCTATGCCAACACCTACGAGAACCACGGCACGAAGGTGACCGAGGGCGTGAAGGAAATCATCTGGTCGGGCGGCGAGCTGCTGGACGAACACTATGACGAGTTCGTCTTCCGCGGTCGCTTCACCGACAAGCTCGAGGCCGACAAGGTGCTCTACATCCCGGCGGTGCAGGAATGCGCCACCAAGGCCGAGCGCTGGATCGAGATCCCGGCCGAAGGCCAGGACCCGGACTCGCTCGCCATGCCGGCCCCGGGCGTGAAGATCATCAAGGGGGGCAAGCCGGCTCACTGAGCCAGCCCCTGACGGATCGACCGGAGGCTCCCCGGAGAGACCGGGGAGCCTCAACCGATTTCCCTTCGCGCAATCCGGACCGTCCCATGCTTGCCCGCCTGCTCCTGCTTCTCGCTGTGGTCTTCATGCCAGCCGTGGCCCTGGCGCATGCGCAATTGCAGACAGCGAGCCCGCAGGAGGCGAGCATCGTCGCCGAGATGCCGGCCGAGCTGATGCTGGTGTTCAACGAGCCGGTGTCACCGCTGCGCCTTGTCTGGATCAGCCCGGACGGCAGGCAGACCGAGGTTGCCGCGCGGGCGCATGACAACCGCCTTGCCCTCGACGTGCCGCCCGCCATGCGGGACCAGGCCGGAACCCATCTGGTCAGCTGGCGCGTGGTGTCCTCCGACGGACACCCGGTGTCCGGCACCCTCAGTTTCTCTCTCGGCAGCCCGAGCGCGCCGCCGACGGCGGCCGCCCAGGCTGCTCCGGGCGGCTCGACCGCCGTGGTCTTGGCCCGCGCCGCGCTGACCCTGACGCTCGCCTTCGGGGTCGGCGTCCTTTTCGGCGCCGCGCTCTTCAGCCAGTCCCGCAGCCCCAGCGCCATGGTCGCCGCCTGGCTGACGTTTCCCGCCGGCCTCGGCCTCATTGCCGCCCATGGGCTCGACCTCACCGGCAGCCCGCTTGCCGCGCTCGCCGATCCGGCGCTGTGGCGGACTGCCCTGTCAACGCCGCTGGCGCTGACCGCCGGGCTGGCGATGGCCGCGGCGGCACTCGCCCTCGCATCCGGCCCCTCGCGTGCCGGAGCGACGCTGGCGCTTGCCCTGGCCGGCGGCAGCTTCGCCCTCTCCGGCCATGCCGCCGGCGCGGCTCCGGTCGCCCTGATGGCCCCCGCAATGGCCCTGCATGCCACCTGCGCCCTGTTCTGGGCCGGCACGCTGCCGGTCCTGTTCGTCCGCGACGGGGCAAGAACGCTGACAGCCGGGGAGCTCGCGCGCTATTCGCGCCTCGCGTTGCCGCTGGTGTCCGCACTTCTGGTCACCGGCCTGGTGCTGGCCGCCGTGCAGCTTGGCAGCCCGGAGCGGATCTTCGCCTCCGCCTATGGCGCGCTGCTGGGCATCAAGCTCATGCTGGTCAGCGGCCTCCTGGTCCTTGCCCTGTACAACCGCTTCCGGCTGACGCCGCGCCTGGCGGCGGCAACCACGCCGGACGCCGAGACAGGCGCAGGCCGTCTGGCCCGACGGACGATCGGCAGCGAGATCCTGATCATCGCCGTGATCCTCGTGCTGGTCGCCGGGTTCCGGCTGACGCCACCGCCGCGCGCGCTCGCGCCGACGACACCGGTCGAGGTAAGCCTGCACCTGCATGGCCAGGCCGCAATGGCCGACGTCCGGATCACGCGCCAGGACGACGGTCGGGTCGGCCTCTCGGTCGTGCTGATGGACGGCGACGGCGCGCCATTGGCCCCGAAGGACCTGACCGGTTCCCTGTCCAACCCGAGCGCCGGTCTTGCCGGCTTGCGGCTCGCGCTGACACGCCAGTCCGACGGGCTCTATGTGAGCGAACCGATGTCCCTGCCGCTGGCTGCCGGATGGGTGCTGCAGCTCGATGTCCTGATAACCGACTTTCAGCTGCAGAAACTGTCAGAACCGCTGCCCGCGCTGCCCTGACGTGCAGCCCCCAGCAGGCCCGGGCTGTCAGGTCGAGAGGGGGCCATCGGGCTCGGCCAGCGACTTCTTGCGCGCATTCCGGCCGATGGTATAGGACGCGGCGCCGAGCACGAGCACCGCACCGATGACCGTCGTCAGGCTCGGCACCTCGGCGTAGATCCACCAGCCGAGTCCCGCCATGATGATCAGCCGCAGGTAATGCAGCGGCGCGATGGCGGCCGTGTCGCCAAGCCGCAGCGCGGAGGTGAAGAGCCAGTTGCCGGCGGCAAAGATGAGCGCCATGCCGATGAGCAGCACCGCATCCTCCTGCGTCGGCGTGACCCAGACGAGTGACACCACCGGCCCCACCAGCGCGATCACGACCACCGCCTGCCAGAACAGCACCGTGGATGTCCGGTCATAGGCAGAGCCCAGCCGCACGGTGATCATCCCTGCCCCGCCAGCGGCCGCGCCGGCCAGCGCCACCAGAGCATAGGGGTCGAAGCCGCCGCCGAAGGGCCGCGTCATGATCAGCACCCCGACGAAGCCGATCGCGGTCGCGGTCCACCGGCGCCAGCCGACATGTTCCTTGAGCACCAGCGCTGCCAGCGCGGTTGCGATCAGCACCTCGCTCATCTGGATCGCTGTCGCATCGGCAAAGGAGATGTGCAGGATCGACGTGAGGCCGCAGGACATGGCCACGACGGCAAGGATGCCGCGCATCAGGTGCAGGCGAAAGCCGCGCGGCCGGCGGATGAAGGCCCGGTCCCGCCAGAACCACGGCGACATCAGCACCATCGCCACCACCTGCCGGACAAGGATAACCTGGACCACATGGATCGTGTCACCGACCTCCCGCATGAACACGGCCATCATCGAAAAGACGAGGAAGGACAGGACCATCAGCAGAGAGGCCACCAAATTGGGGCTCAGGCTGGCCAGCAGGCGGCGCTCGCCATCCTCTGACGGGTTCGGAACTACGGTCATTGCGGCGCCTCTCGAGGCTCGGGCGGGTGGGGGCGGCGCATCCGCGATGCTGTCACCGCTTCGTCATGGCACTGACGAGTCTCTGTCGCAGGACGGGGATATGAGTCGCGAACCAGAGACATCCGGATGAATATCATGCCCCTTGTGACATTTACCCTGACAGAGCCGACGGATTCCGCAAGCCATTTGCTGTTCGGGGTCCCCGTCGACACGCCGGAACAGACAGTCGAAGGCCTGAGTGTCACCCGAGGCACCTGTCGCGGGCTCCTGAAGGCCCGCAACAGCGGCCAGCAGGCGCTGCTGATCGAGCCGGAGCAAGGTCACGCGGAGGTCACCGTCTCGTTCTCGCCCGCGCCGTCGCGCTTCCCGCCCTGGCTGTTCGCCCCGACGGGCGGCGCCCACGAAACGCCCTCCGGGGACCTGTCGGCCCTCATGCTCGACGTCGTGGCGCAGGCCCCGACACCGGCGGCGCGGGTCGAGGCCGTCGTGCGCCACGTGGACGCCCGCTTTGAATACGGCGTGCGCGAGGTTGGTCTCGCCGACGACACGGCGGCGATGCCGGCTCTCGCCTGTGACACCCATCTGGGCACCTGCGTCGACACGCACAGTTACGCCGTGGCCGCGATGCGCGCGGCGGGCATCGACGCCGCCTACATCAGCGGCCTGTACTTTCCCGACGACACGGATGTGTCGCAGCCCGGCCACTGCTGGTTCGTGGTCGATGCTGCCGGGGCGCCGCACCATTGGGACATCTCGCATCACCTCAAGTATGGCCTCGGTCCGACGACGCCGGCCTACAACCCGAAGCCCGGCACCCGTTTCGCGCTGACGGCCGGCCGCGATCTGGTCTTTGCCGTCGCCGGCCGGCCTGTGTCCGTGAGCATCCTCAAGGGCTTCGTTGATGCAAGCGGCCCGGACGGCCATGCGTTGCCAACAGGTGCCCGGCTCAGTTGAGCGCGGCCGGGAGCCACAGGGCGACCTGCGGGAAGCTGATCACCAGGACAAGGGCGATGACCTGGAGCACCACGAAGGGGATGATGCCCCGGTAGATCATGCCGATGGTCACGCCCTTCGGCGCGATCCCGCGCAGGTAGAACAGCGCGTAGCCGAAGGGCGGCGTCAGGAACGAGGTCTGCAGGTTCACCGCCAGCGCGATTGCGAACCAGATCAGCGTCTGTTCCTTCGGCAGGCCGAAGTCGAGCCCGGCCACCACAGGCGCCACGATCGGCACCACGACCAGCGTGATTTCCACCCAGTCGAGGAAGAAGCCGAGCAGGAACACCAGCGCCATGATCACGAACAGCACCACATAGGGGCTGGTGCCGAGGCTGGAGAACATGTCCAGGATCAGCGTGTCTCCGCCGAGCTTGCGGAACACGACGCTGAACACCGTCGCGCCCATCATCACGAAGAGGATCATGGCCGTGGTCTTCGTCGTGTCGAGAAGCGCGGACCGCAGCACCGCGAGATTGAGCCCGCCCGAGGAGATCGCCAGGATCGTCGCACCAACCGCACCGATGGCCGCCGATTCCGTTGGCGTCGCGATGCCGGCCACGATGGTGCCCAGCACCGCCAGGATCAGCAGCGCCGGGGCAAGCAGATCCTTGGCCAGCGTCCCGAAGGCCCGCCAGAACGGTTGTGCCTCGCCGGTCTCGGCCGCCGGCATGCGGTGCGGCTGGAAGATCGCGACGCCCACGAGATAGAGAACATAGAGCAGGCCGAGCAGCAGGCCGGGACCGACCGCGCCCATGAAGAGTTCCCCCACCGACACGCGCAGCTGGTCACCCAGCACGATCAGCATAATGCTGGGCGGGATCAGGATGCCGAGCGTGCCGCTGGCCGCAATGAGGCCGCAGGAGATCTTCGGGTCGTAGCGGTTGGCCAGCATGGTCGGCAGCGCCATCATGCCCATCAGCACCACAGACGCCCCGATGATGCCGGTGGAAGCCGCCATGACGATGCCGATGATCGCCACGGCAAAGGCATAGCCGCCGGGAACACCCCGGAACACGCCGGCGAGCGATTTCAGCAACCGCTCGGCCACGCCGGAGCGCTCCAGCATCAGACCCATGAAGACGAAGAGCGGGATCGCGATCAGCAGCCAGTTGGTCAGGATGCCGGAGTAGATGCGCGAGACCGAGGTGGAGAGGAACAGCATCGGCACGCCGGCGGCAACCGCGAACAGGATGCCGATTCCGGCCAGCACGAAGGCGACCGGATAGCCGGCAAAGATACCGGCAACGAGCCCGGCCAGCATCAGCAGCGGCCAGATGATTTCGGCGATCATGCCCTGTCTCCCGTCTGGTCCGGCCGGCTGCGCAACGCGCCGAGGGTGGTGAGGATCCGCGCGACGCCGGCGAGCCCGAGCAGCAGGAACGACAGCGGAATGCAGGCCTTGACGATCCAGTAGTCGCGCAGGCCGCCATAGGTGGACGCCTCGCCCGAATTGTAGGAGGCGAGCGCGAACCGGCTGCCGTACCAGACCACGACGGCGCAGAACGGCAGCAGGAACAGGATGTCGCCTGCGAGGTCGATCAGCATCCGGGTGCGGGGCGAAAGGCGGTTGGAGAGAAAGTCGACGTTCACATGCGACCGGTCACGAAAGGCCAGAACGCCGCCGAACAGCGCGATCAGGGCAAAGGCGGACCATTGCAGGTCGAGGAGCGTGTTGGACGTGATGCCCGTGCCAAGCAGCGGGACCGATGTCTGCCAGTCAACCAGCCGGTTGAGACCGACCTGGGCAGCGACGACACCGAGGCAGACGAACAGGATGAGCGGCAGCATCAGCCAGCCGATGACACGACCCGGCCAGCAGGCAAGATCGGTCACGGCCTGGAGAAGGCGAGACATGGCTATGGTCCCCTGAAACGAGAAGGGCAGCGGGAGGGCGAGTGGCAATCACCGCCCCGGGAGGGGCATGACGGGCGGCGGCGTGGCACCGCCCGTCCGGCTCATCCAGCCTCAGCGCGGCAGCGCCTGCAAGTCATTCCATTCGCCGACGCGGGCGACGTAGGCATTCAGCGAGTCGAGCGCTTCCTTGAAGATCGGATCCTTCGCCGCTTCCTCGTTCAGGACTTCCGTCGCCGCCGTCTTCAGGTCGACCAGAACCTGGTCGGGGAACCGCTTCACGGTCACACCGGCCTCACGGATCTTGGCAATGGCGTCGGCCTGGGCATGGATCTGGTTGCCGAGGTTGTAGGCGATGTTCGCCTTGCAGGCCTCGATCATGATCTTCTGCTGCTCCGGCGTGAAGCCGTTCCAGACATCCTTGTTGATGATGATGGAGTCCCAGCTCGACGGCTGGTGCCAGCCCGGGAAGTAGTAGGTCTTGGCGACCTTCTGGAAGCCGAGGCCGAGGTCGAGCTGCGGCGCGGAGAATTCGGTCGCGTCGATGCGGCCGGTTTCCAGCGAGACGTAGATCTCGCCGACGGGCACCAGCTGCGTGTTGGCGCCGAGCTTGGCCAGCGTCTTGCCGCCGAGGCCGGCGATGCGCATGTTGAGGCCCTTGAAGTCCTCGACCGAGGTGATTTCCTTGTTGAACCAGCCGCCGGCCTCGCCCACCACCAGATGGCAGGGGATGATCTGCACGCCATGCGGGTCATAGGCCTTCTGGATGATCTCCAGACCGCCGCCCTCGAACATCCAGCCGAGCGAGACGTCCGGGCTCGGACCAAAGGGCATGGAGCCGACAAGGTTTGCAACCGGGATGGTGCTGGCCCAGTAGCCGATCCAGTCGAAGCCCATCGGGATCGCGCCGGAACTGACCGCGCCGAAGACCTCGAAGGGCGGCACGAAATCGCCGGCACCATGCACCTTGATGTCGATCTCGCCATTGGTCATCAGCTTGACGCGCTCGGCCCAGAGCTGCGGGCTCGGCCCGATCGACGGCACGTTGAGGCCGAACACGCTCTGCAGATCGAAACTCGCCGCCTGGGCCAGGCCGCCGGTCAGGGTCACTCCTGCCATCAGGGCTGCTGCAAATGCTGACTTCATGTTTCTCCTCCCATTGAAGCGCCGCTGCTGCAGCGCCCTTCCTCCGTGTCGGACCGCCCGTATCGGCGATCCATTCGTTAGATATTTTCTAATAGATTTGTCATAGATGAATCATACGTGACTTTCAATGGCCCTTTCGCGGGACCGGCAGCTTGCGTTTGCTGATCAGGTCCAGCGATACAACCAGGCCTGTACTGGCCAGAGCGATGCCACTCCACTGTGTGACCGACGGCCATGCTCCGGTCAGCGGAATGGCGAGCAGGACCGCGAGCGGCGGCACCATCGCGGGAAAGATCGCCGACAGCCCGGGCCCGAGCAGCGCCACCGAGCGCATGTAGGCCAGAAGCGCGAGACAGCCGCCGAGGACACCCTGGAACAGCACCTGCCAAGCCCAGGCCGCCGGCGGGGGAACCTCGTGCGGCAGCAGCAGCCAGAAGGGCGGCAGCACAAGGACAGCAGAGACAAGCGTCACCGCACCGGTGGCCCGCACGGGATCCAGCTGCCAGCGCGCCGACAGGTAGGTGAACACACCCCACAAGGTGCCCGATCCGACGAAGCAGAGGTCCCCCAGCCAGACCGCCACACCGGGCGTCTTGGAGGCTGGCTGCTCCAGCGCCATGGCGATCAAGCCACCCGAGACCAGCAGGAGCCCCGCCATCCGCGCCAGCGGCATCGGCCGCCGGTCGAGAAACACCGACAGCGCGTTGGCGGTGAGCATCGTCATGCCGGGGCTGATCACCACCGCATGCGCAAGCGGGGCAATGCCGTAGCCGGTGTTGATCAGGAGCGTGAAGGGAGGACCAATGCAGACGGTCAGCAGGACCAGTCGCCGGAGCGGCAGACCGCCGGTGATCCAGCTCCAGCGACGCAAGGGCGCACCCGTCGCCTGCGCCCGTCCCGCCGCCGGGGCCTGGCCGGATCTCGGCAGCAGGAGCGGCAGGAACAGGAGCGCGGCGACACAGAAGCGCAGGGTCATCAGGTCGAGGCTGGAGAACCCCCAGGCACGACCGAGGTCGGTACCCGTGTTGTAGACCGCCCAGCAGGCGCAGGCCAGGAGCCCGAAGCCCGCCCCCTGGCGGCGGCCGTCGGGCTCCGGCCCGGTCACGAATTGGCCCCCGACATGTGTCGCGCGGCAATGTAGCCGAAGGTGATGGCCGGTCCGAGCGTGATGCCGCCGCCCGGATAGTTGCCGCCCATGATGCTCGCCGCATCATTGCCGGCCGCATAGAGCCCGGCGATCGGCCGGCGGTCCTCGTCCAGCACCCGCGCGTTCTCGTCCGTCCTCAGTCCGGCGAAGGTGCCGAGGTCGCCGATCACCAGCTTGACCGCATAGAACGGCCCCTTGGCCACCGGCGCGACGCAAGGGTTGGGCCGATGATCCGGGTCGCCCAGCGACCGGTTGTAGGCGGTCGAGCCCTTGCTGAACTCCGGATCGCAACCATGCGCCGCATGCTTGTTGAACTCGCGCACGGTTTCCTCCAGCTGCGCCGGATTGGCGCCGATCTGCGCCGCCAGCTCGCCGAGCGTCCTGCCGCAGAAGAGGTAGCCGGACTTGATGTGCTGCCGGAAGGGCACCGGCGAGGGCTTGGCGTAGCCGAGGCCATACTTGCGGAAGGTGCGGTGGTCCGCGATGAAATAGGCGCAGATCTCGCCGCCCTCCTCCCGGCAGCGGTCATACATCGCCTGGCAGAAATCGTGGTAGCTGTCGGCCTCGTTGACGAAGCGCCGGCCCGAGCGGGTCACGGCGATGATGCCGGGCTTCGAGCGGTCGACGAAATGCGGGAACACGCCCAGCGTGCCATCGGGCTTTGGCGGACGCGACACCGGCACCCAGGCCGCCGGATGCGGCAGGCTGTCGTCGATGCTGGCCCCGACCGCCTCCCCCAGACGCAGGCCATCCCCGGTGTTGCCCGGAGGGGCCGGCGAGACATGCTCGTTGCCGGTCGGCGCATGACGGAAGAGGGCCTTGCGCCGGGTCACGTCCTGCGGGAAGCCGCCACAGGCGAGCACCACGCCGCGGCTTGCCTGCACGGTCACCTCGCCGGTCTCCGTCTCGACAACAGCCCCCGTCACACGGCCGCTGTCGTCATGCGTGAGGCGCTTGACGGCCGCGCGGGTCCAGATCGGCACGCCCTTGTCGAAGCAGGACTTCGCCAGCCGCGCAACCAGCGCATTGCCGTTCATCAGCCGCATGGCGCGGCCATGAAAGAGCTTGTCGCGCAGGAACTTCGCAAACAGCTTGCAGACGAAGAAGGCCGAAACCGGCGACCGGGTCACGTTGAAGAAGTGCAGCAGTTCCTTGCCCGAACCGATCATCATGCCGAGAAAGGTGATCTCGGCCAGCGGCGGGCGCAACCGCTTGATTTCCTTACCGAGCTCACGTCCGTCAAAGGGCCGCGCGACAATCGACCGCCCGCCCGGCATGCCGCCAGGCGCATCGGGATGATAGTCCGCAAAGGTCGGCCCCAGATCGAACTTCAGCTCGGTGTTCTGCTCGAAAAACTCGACCGCCTTGGGCCCGTAGTCCAGGAAGGCATCGATCCGCGCGGCGTCGAAATGCTTGCCGGTCTCATGCTGCAGATAGGTGCGCGCCCGCGCCGCGCTGTCCTCGACCCCTGCACGGCGGGCGGGGCCATTGCCCGGGATCCACATCCATCCGCCGGAGCGGGCCGACGTGCCGCCGAAGACCGGCTCCTTCTCGACCACGAGAACCTTCAGGTTGCGATGGGCGGCAGCAACAGCGGCCGACAGGCCGCCGGCGCCCGAGCCCACCACAAGCACATCACAGACATAGGTGGCATCTTGCATCTTGTCGTCTTCCTGTCCGGGCATTCTTGAAAGTTCAGGCGCAGAGGTAGCCGCCGTCCACGGGCAGGACGGCACCGGTCACGTAGCTGGCGAGATCCGAGGCAAGGAACAGCACCGGACCGGCGAGTTCCTCCGGCTGCCCCACCCGTCCCAGCGGCGTGTGCGCCATGAAGCGGTCGATGGCCGCCGGATTGGCGCGGGTTGCTTCGGTCATGGGCGTCGCGATCACCCCCGGGGCGATGGCGTTGACGCGCACTCCGTGCGGAGCAAGATCATGCGCCAGCGCCTTGGTGAACTGGGCAAGAGCCCCCTTGCTCGCCGCATAGGCGGCAAGGCCAGGTCCGGCCGAAAAGGCCATGATCGAGGCCAGGTTGATGATGGATCCGCGCGTCTGCGTCAGGTCGGGCAAGAACACCCGCACCATGTTGCGCGCGCCCTCGACATTGACCCGGAAGACCTGCTCCCAGCCCGCCTCGAAGCCGTCCTCGAACACGCTCTGGCGACGGATGACGCCAGCGTTGTTGACCAGAACCGAGGCTGGCCCCGACCAGCGGCGCACGTCGGCCGCAAAGCGCGCGCAGGCGGCGGCATCGGCCACATCAACACCCGCTGCGTAGACCTGAGCGCCGAGGGAAGAGAGGTCGGCAGCAACACCAGCCACGGCGACCTCGTTGATGTCGCAAAGCGCCAGAACGGCACCCGCGGCAGCCAGCCCTTCGGCAATTGCCTTGCCGTTGCCCTGGGCGGCTCCGGTCACGACGCAGACGCGCCCTTCAATCCCCCGCATGTTCACTCCAATAGTTTTATAATTGCTAATTGTTTTGCATATAACGAATTTATCCGCAAGCCCGTCAAGGGGTTTGCTGCGCAAGGATGACGCAACGGCGAAAGCCCGGCGCAGCTTCTGGCGCCAGGCAAGGATCAGGACAAAAAGGGAGAAAGAGCCGGTCAGTCCGGCAGGGAGAGCGCCTGCCCGGCAAAGCCGAGGCCACGCGAAACCCGCAGGGCTGTCTCCTGCAGCAGGCGCAGATGCGGACTGTCGGGTGCGGTATCGAGCGAGCGCGCAGCACCGATGAGCGTCAGCGCCATCTGGATCTGTCCGGCATGATCAAGCACGGGGGCTGACAGCGCATTGACGCCGGGCACGGGCGTCGGATCCACGCTGGCATAGCCAGCCCGACGGATCGCAGCCAGATCGGCGGGGGACAGGTCCATGAGACGCCCGACCCGGCCACTCCCCGGCCGTTCGTCGCGCTCGCGCCGGATCGCGGCCTTGACCAGACGTTCCGGTAGATAGGCGGCAAAGATGCGCCCGCTGGCCGTGCCGGTCAGCGAATAGACCGTCCCCGCCCGCGTGTTGATGTGGACCTGATCAGGCCCCTCCAGAACCTGCACGACCGTGGCCCCGAACCCGCCCCAGACGACCAGGGCAACAGCCAGCTGCGTCTCCTCCGACAGGCCGACGGCGGCAGCCTGGCCAAGCCGGATCGGATCGACGCTGCGCATGCGGGTGATGCCGAAATCAAGCGCGGCCGGCCCCAGCCGGTACCGCGCGGACCCGGGCTCCTGCTCGACGAGCCCGAGCGTGCCGAGGCTGATCAGATAGGCGTGGGCCTGGGCCGGCGACAGTCCGGCCAGCCGCGCCAGATCACGCAGCATCAGCGCCGCGTCCTGTGCAGCGAGGATCTCAAGGAGGCCCGCGCCGACCTCGACGGAATTGACCCCGCGTCCCTTGTCCGTCACGACCGCCGCCTCCTCGTCGAAGACTGCATCTCGTCGCGCGTACCTGCGACGGCATCCGACTGCAGCGCCGCTTCGGCCTCAGCGCAGATCTCAAGCAGCCGCCCACGCGCAGCGCGTCCAGCTTCGTCGTCAAGGGCAAGCCGGGCACCCGAGGCGACCAGCGTCAAGACGGCGAACAGCGTTCCAGCCGCATCCCGCACCGGCGCCGCAACGGCGCTGACGCCCGGCACTGGCTCATCGCTGACCGCCGCATAGCCGCACCGATGGACATCATTCGCAGCCTGGCCGTCACCGGCGAACGCGCCGAACACACGGCCCGTCGCCGTTCCCTCAGGGGCATAGACCGTTCCCATGCGGATGTTGACGTTGAGCGTTTCCACGCCGTCGTGCCGGTGGATCACGGTCGCGCCCTGCGGCCCGGCGACCGTGACGGTCACCATCAGCCCGAGTTCCGTGCCAAGCCGCGTCGCCGCACCGATCACCTGCCGATAGGCCGGGATTGTCCGCAGGCGCGCCATCGCCAGCCGTACGGCAAAGGGCCCCATGAGATAGCGGCCCGTCTCGGGATTCTGCTCGACGAACCCCGCACGCTTCAGGCTGGCAAGATAGGCATGCGCCTGCGCCGGCGCGAGATCGGCATCCGCAGCCAGATCCTTCAGCATCATCGGCTGTGCCCGCCGCATCAGCGCGCCCAGAATTCGCCCGCCGATTTCGACCGACTGGATGCCCCGCCTCTTCTCGCTCACCCGGTCTCCCCCCACTGTCCGCAAATACCTAAGCCGCGCTCTCGACAAAGGCAATGCGCCGTCAGGCTCTTGATGCTGTCGGCGCGGCTGCCTGCTGCACCGCACCATCCCCGATCAACGCCAATGACTTGACAAAATCCCGCCATCGTAATTAGTTCGCTCATAGAACGAATAAATAGACGACCAGCAGAGCGGGTTCTTCCCTTGAGCGACACCCCGAGCATTTCCCGGCAGTTTTCCCTGTGCATGGTCATGGAAACGATCGTGCATTGCGGACCGATCTCGCGGGCCAGCATCGCCAAGCAGACCGGGCTGTCGAAACAGACGATCTCCGAGATTGCCCGCCAGCTTGAGGAAGACGGCTGGATCCGCGAGACCGGGCGGACCAGCGGCCATGTCGGGCGCACCGCCATCACCTACGAAATCGTCCCCGACGCCGCCTGCATCGCCACCATCGACCTCGGCGGCCGCAAGCTGCGCGCAGCCATTGCGGATCTTGCCTGCAACGTTCTGGCCGAGGTGACCGAGCCGACCGATCCGCGCGGGGGCCGGCATGTCGTCGACCAGATGGCCCGGCTTGCCCGCAGCGCCGCCGATCACAACGGCATTCCGCAGGACCGCATCCGCCTTGCCATTGTCGGCGTGCCGGGAGCGCCCGACCAGACCACTGGCCGCGTGCTGATGTCGCCCAACATCCCCGGTCTGGACGAATTCGACGTGCGCGGAGCCTTGTCCGGCCTGATCGGCACCGAGGTCATTCTCGAGAACGACGTCAACCTGGCCGTGATCGGCGAGCACTGGGCCGGCAGCGCCACCGGCATCGAGGACCTCGCCTATGTCGCCATCGGCACCGGCATTGGTGCCGGCGTCATGGTGGGCGGCGAGCTTGTGCGCGGCGCGGGCAATGCCGCCGGCGAGCTTGGCTTCCTGCCGCTCGGATCGGATCCGTTCGAGCCGGCTTCGCTCAAGGTCGGCGCGCTGGAACGGGCAGCGGCGACGGCAGGCATCTGCGCGCGCTACGCCAGCCTCACCGGCCGCAGCGCCGATGTGCCCGACATCTTCGCCGCAGCCGCCCGGGGCGAGATCGCCGCTGGCCAGGTCCTGGACGAGACCGCGCGCAATCTGGCCCTGACCATCGCCGTGCTGACGGCCGTCACCAACCCCGGCCGGGTCATTCTCGGTGGCTCCATCGGCAGCCGCAGCGAGCTGGTCGAGCGCATCCGGGCACTTCTGCCGCTGTGTTCGCCGGCCCCGGTCGAGATCGGAGTCTCGTCGCTCGGGTCACGGGTCACGCTGGTCGGTGGCGCAGCCATCGGGCTCAGCCATCTGCACGCCGCCCTGTTCTCGGGCGGGGTGCCGGGCGCGCAGATCAGCCTGCCCCCGGCCCGCGTCGGCCAGGCACCGGCCTCGACTTCAACCGCCACACCCCCCACTGCCGCCGCGCCCTCCGCTCGCCGGGGATGACATCGCAGGAACCTGACCAGATGACGGATGTGACCGCCCTCTCCGACCGGCTGCGCGCCGCTCTTGATAGAGACCAAGCCCTCGCGCTGCTGCGCGGCGCAGTCGCCTGCAATTCGATCACCGGCAACGAGGCCGACATGGTCGCGTACCTGAAGCCCGAAATGCAGCGGTTGGGCCTCGCGCCACAGACGGCAGACTTCCGGCCCGGCCGCCCGAACATCTGGGGCGAGCGGAAGGGCACGGGCACCGGCCCCCGCCTCCTCTTCATGGGGCACACGGACACGGTACATGTGAAGGGCTGGGCCGAGAAATGGGCCGGGACCGAGCGCGAGAACCCCTTTGGCGGTGCGCTGGTCGATGGCGAGATCTGGGGCCGCGGCACCGGCGACCTGAAGGCCGGCATATGCACCAGTCTCGCCGCCCTCGACCTCCTCGACCGTGCCGGGATCAACCTTGCCGGCGATGTTGCCTATGCCTTTGTCGGTGACGAGGAAAGCGGTGAGGAAGGCACCGGCGTCAGCGCGGGCGTCGAGGCCTACACGCGTCTGGTCGAGACGGGCACGGTCGCCCGTCCGGACTTCGCCGTCTATGTCGAGCCGACGCAACTCAACGTCTTCACCGCCCAGATGGGCTTCTTCATCGCCGATCTGACCCTGACCGGACGATCAGCCTATTTCGGCGTGCCGGAACAGGGCATCGACGCCTTGAAGGCCGCGCACCGGCTGCAGACGGCCCTCTTTGCCCATTCGGATGCAATCGCCATCCGGGCGGAACATCCGCTTGTTGGCCGCGCCTTCCTGCTGATCACGCATCTGGAGGCCGGCGGATACATTGCCGTTCCGGGAACCTGCCGTCTCTCCCTGATCCGCAAGCTGCTGCCGGGCGAAAGCCTCGACGCGGCGGTGGCGGAGTTCGAGACGGCGGCCCGCGACAGTCTCGCGAGAACCGGTGTCAGCCTCGACATCCGCTATCCGGCCGGCCGGGACCACGCCTTTGGCGGCTCACCCGCCGAGATCGACCCGGAACATCCGGCCGCCCGGCTGATGTCCGCCGCCGTCAGGGCCGCAGCCCCGGACCGGGGCACCATCGCCGGGGCGCCCTACTGGTCGGAATCGCCGTTCCTGATCAACCGCCTTGCCTGCCCGGCGATCTATTGCGCCCCGGGCGACATCAGCACCTGCCACACCCTCGAGGAACGGGTGAACGTGGCGGACTACCTCAGCGGCATCGTCGCCTTTGCCAGCTTCATTGCCGCCTATTGCGGTGTTCAGGGCACCTGACACCACACCAGTCGTACAGTAACGGGAGGAACTGACATGACCTTGACCAAGCTTCTCGGCGCGCTTTCCGTAGCCGCCCTTCTTGCATCCACACCGGCCCTGGCCCAGACCACCGGCCCGAAAGGCGAGACCGCCGTCGCCTCCAGCACCGTCACCGTCAGCGACGCCCAGGCAGCCAAGCTGAAGACGGGCGGGCACAAGGCCGCCCTGCTGTGGCATGACCAGTCCGACTTCGTGAACGCGGTCACCGCCGGCGCATCGGACGAATTCGCCCGCCTCGGCATCGAGGTCGTCGCCACCACCAGCGCCGGTTTCGACGCGGCCAAGCAGCGCTCCGACATCGAGACGGCGCTCGCCAAGAAGCCGAACATCGTGCTCGCCCTGCCGCTGGATCCGGTCACCTCGGCGGCCGCCTTCAAGGAAGCCAAGGAGGCGGGCGTGAAGCTTGTCTTCCTGTCCAACCTGCCGAAGGACTACGTCCATCCGGCCGACTATGCGGCCATCGTCACCGACGACCTGTTCCAGATGGGCAAGCAGGCCGCCGACGCGCTGGCCAAGTCCATGGGTGGCAAGGGCACGGTCGGCTGGATCTATCACGACGCCGACTATTACGTGACCAACCAGCGCGACAACGCCTTCAAGTCGACCATCGAGAAGGACTATCCGGACATCAGGATCGTGGCGGAAGAGGGCATTTCCGACCCGGCCCGCGCCGAGGAAATCGCCAATGCGATGCTGCTGAAGAACCCGGATCTCGGCGGCATCTATGTCACCTGGGCCGGACCGGCCGAAGGCGTGCTCGCAGCGCTCCGCGCCAACGGCAACAAGACCACCAAGATCGTCACCCTCGACCTGTCCGAGCCGATTGCCCTCGACATGGTGAAGGGCGGCAATGTCGCCGCCATCGTCGCCGACGAGGCCTATGAGCTCGGCCGCGCCATGGCGGCCACCGGAGCCCTCGCCCTGCTGGGCGAACCGACCCCGGCCTTCATCGTCGCCCCGGCGGTCACCGCCAATGCCGACACGGTCGCCGAAGCCTGGCAGCAGTCGCTGCGCAAGGACGCGCCCAAGAGCGTGCTGACCGCGAAGTAAGCTCACGACTGCGCCCGGCCCTCGTCGCGCGGCCGGGCGCCTGTCCCTTCCCTGACAACAGGCCTTCAACGGGCCCGGCAAGGCCGGTCCGGAAACGGAACTCCCATGTCCACCACCACGTCCCTGAAGCCGGTCGCCCGGGTGCCGCTCACGTCGCGGCTGGAGCCGCAGCAATTCGTGCTTTACCTCGGCTTTGCGGCCATCTTCCTGTTCTTCGCCGTCACGCTGGCCGATGACGGCTTCCTGACGACGCGCAACCTCTCCAACATCGTGCTACAGACGGCGCCGGCCACCGTGATGGCCATCGGCCTCGTCTTCGTGCTCTCCGCCGGCGAGATCGACCTGTCCTTCGGCTCCATCGTCGCCGTTTCCGCCCTGTCGGCTGCCGTCGTCATGCAGGAGCACTCGCTTCTTCTGGGCGTGCTGGCCGGACTGGGCGCAGGCGTTGCCATCGGCTGGCTCAACGGCATGCTCGTGGCCTATCTCGGCCTGCCATCCTTCCTGGTCACGCTGGCCACCATGGGCCTCTTCGCCGGCCTTGCCCGCTCGATGACCGACCTGCGCTCGATCCCGGTCGTCAACGAGGCCTTCACCGGCTTCTTCGGCTCCGGCAGCCTGTTCGGCATTCCCTCGCTGATCCTGTGGACCCTGGGGGCCGTCATCGTCGGCCACATCGTCTACCGCGAAACCCGCTTCGGCGCACATGTGGTCGCAACCGGAGACAATGCCCGCGCCGCCCAGGTCTCCGGCATCAAGGTGCCGCGCCTGCGCCTCACCGTCCTGATGCTGAGCGGGCTCTGCGCCGGTCTCGCCGGGCTGCTCTATGCCGGCCGCCTGCAGGCCGCCAAATACACGCTCGGCGAAAGCGACCTGATGACGGTGATTGCCGCCGTCATCGTCGGCGGCACGGCGCTGAATGGCGGCAAGGGCACCATCGTCGGTGCGCTCGTCGGCTCGCTGCTGATGGGCATGCTCAACAACGGCCTCATCCTGATGGGTCTGTCCGTCTCCGACCAGATGATCGTGCGCGGCCTCATCATCCTCGTTGCCGTCGCCATCTCGCTGCGCGACACCACCCGATAGAAGGAACCCGGATCATGTTTCTCGACCTTCTGCGCCGCCGCAACCCGGCCTTCGTCGAAGCGGCCATGGCCCTGCACCGGGCCGGACAGATCCCCGCCAACGCCTATGTGCTCGACCTCGACACGGTGGAAGACAACGCCCGCCTGTTCAAGGCAGAAGCCGACCGCCATGGCCTGAAGGTCTTCGCCATGACCAAGCAAGTCGGGCGCAACAGCGGCTTCTCGCGCGCCGTCCTGCGTGGCGGCATCGACCGGGCGGTTGCCGTCGACATGGCCTGTGCGATTGCCTGCCACAAGGCGGGCCTGAAGACCGGCCACCTCGGCCACCTCGTCCAGGTGCCGCGCTTCGAGGCCGCCATGGCCGCCCGCGACCTTCAGCCGGACTACTGGACCGTTTTCAGCGACGACAAGGCGGCGGAAGCTGCCGCCGCGGCCAAGGCCGCCGGTCGCACGCAGAACCTGATGGCGCGCATCCACACCGCCGGTGACACGTTCTACAAGGGGCATGAAGGCGGCTTCCCGGCCGAGGACATTGCCGCTGTGGCCGACCGGCTCGACGCGCTGGACGGCGCGCGCTTCGCCGGCCTCACCTCCTTCCCGGCGCTGCTCTATGACAACGCCACACGCTCGGTGAAGCCGACGCACAATCTCACGACGCTTGCCCGCGCTGCCGACGCCCTGCGCAAGGCCGGCCGCGCCGAGGTGGAGATCAACGCCCCCGGCACCACCTCCTCCGCCGTGCTGCATCACCTTGCCAATGCCGGCGCGACCCAGTGCGAACCGGGCAACGGCCTGCACGGCACCACGCCGCTGCACGCGCTGGAAGACCTGCCGGAGCGTCCGGCCGTGCTCTACCTCACCGAGGTCTCGCACCTGCACCAGGGCCGCGCCTACTGCTTCGGCGGCGGTCTCTATATCGATCCGGTGTTCCCCGACTACGGCCTCAAGGCCCTTGTGTCGGCGGAGCCCACCGTGGCCGATGCCGCACTGCGCCCGGTCGAGATCCCGCCGCCCTCGGCCATCGACTATTACGGCATGATCGACTGTGCCGGGCATCCGGCCCCCAGGAGCGGCGACACCGTGGTCTTCGGCTTCCGCGGCCAGGCCTTCGTCACGCGTGCCTACATCGTCGGCGTCCGTGGCATCGCCTCCGGCGCGCCTCGGGTCGAGACCATCGAGAACATCTTCGGTCAGGCAGAGCCCTGGCCCAACCTGAGCTGACCGCCATGACGGACAAGACCGAGACGGCCCTCACCCATGGCCGGCCGATGCTGGAACTGACCAACATCCACAAGGCCTTTGGCGGCGTCGTCGCCATCGAGGACTTTTCCCTGACCGTCCGCGCCGGCGAGATCGTCGCTCTTGTCGGCGACAATGGCGCCGGCAAGTCGACGCTGATCAAGATCATCTCCGGCGTCTACACGCCCACCTCCGGCTCCATCGCGCTGGACGGCGCTCCGGTGCAGTTCTCCGATGCGAGTTCTGCAAGAGCGAGCGGCATCGAGGTGGTCTATCAGGATCTGGCGCTGGCCGACCATCAGCCGGTCTACATGAACCTGTTCCTCGGCCGCGAGAAGACCAAGCCCCCGTTCGGCCTTCTCGACCGCAAGGCGATGATGCAGGAAACCCAGGCGCTGGTGGACGAACTGGATGTGCGCATCCCCTCTGCCCGGGCCACCATCAAGGATCTCTCCGGCGGCCAGCGCCAGGGCATCGCCATCGCAAGGGCCACGCACTGGGCGAAGAAGCTGGTGCTGCTCGACGAGCCGACGGCCGCACTTGGCGTTGCCGAAACGGCCAAGGTGGAGAAGATCGTCGAGGCCCTGCGCGCCCGGGACCTTGCGATCCTCATCATCAGCCACAGCCTCGACCAGGTCTTCCGCCTCTCCGACCGCATCTGCGTGCTGCGCCGGGGCAAGCAGATCGGCATCCGCGAGACAGCGAAGACAGACAAGAACGAGATCGTCTCCATGATCACCGGCGTTCACTGAGCGACTGCACGGGAGGGCGCCACGCTGCTGTGGCGCCCTCCCTTCTGCAAGGTCTCGACCTCGCCACCGTCAACCCGGCCCAGCGAAGCGCCGAGCCGGGACGACGATGGAGGGCTTGTCAGCGGTTTGACGGCCCCATCGGTGTGGCGCCCTCTTTCCCTAGCGTGTCAGCCGCAGGTAGAGCTTGGGCAGCCGGTCGGGGAGCGCGGTGACGCGGTCGATCTGGATCACGTTCTGGCGTCCGAAGATCCGTGACAGATAGGTGTCTCCCGTGCGGTCCAGCCCGACGCAGAACACGTCGATCCCGGCACCGGCTGCTTCCTGCACGGCCTTGCGCGCGTCCTCCACCAGATGCTTCGGATCGCTGATATCGATGTCCGACGGTTCGCCGTCGGTGATGATCAGCACCAGCCGGCGATGCGTCGCCATCGGCTGGATGTCGCGCGTGGCCATGCGCAGGGCCCCGCCCATGCGGGTCGACAGGCCCGGCCTCAAGCCCGCCAGCCGCGCCTTGGCCCGCGTGTCGAAGGCTTCGCCGAACCGCTTGATGCGGTGATAGCGCAGGTCCTCCCGACCATCCGAGTGGAAGGCGGCAAGGGCGAAGGGATCGCCGGCCTCGGCCATCGCTGCGGCCAGATGGGCTGCCGCCTCGCGAAGGATGGAGAACACCGAGACCGGCGAACCGTCGATCGTGTCCTTGGTGGATTCGGAGATATCCAGGAGCACGAGAACCGAAAGATCGCGGGAATTGAGGGTGCGGGTCTCGTAGACCCGCGTGTCGGGGGCGTGCCCCCCGGCCAGATCGATGCGCGCCCGAAGCGCAGCCTCCAGATCGAGCCGGTCGCCTTCGGCCTGGCGGCGCAGCCGCACCGGCTGGCCCGCGCGCGCCTGCCGGATCAGCGCACTGGTCCGCCGCACCAGGTCCGGACGCTCTGAGAGGAGCCGGTCGATGATGGCCGCCGGCGCCATTCGCGACGGATGTTCCATCACCTGCACCCAGTCCGGCCGGTGCCGATGGCTGACCGCATCCCATTCCGGCAGCCGGCACAGCGGGAACGCCGCCTCGGGATCGGCTTCGGTCAGCCGCACCGGACTGACCTCGTCCCCCCCGTCTTCGGTGCGGCGGCGGTCAGGCTCCTCGGTCTGCGTTTCCCGCTGCTCGATGCGCACGGAAATGGAGATTTCGTCCGGAGCCCCCTGCTCCTGGTCCGGCAGGTCGAACTGCCACAGACCCTGATTGTCATCGCGGTAGAGCGGCTGCACCGCATAGGTCTTGGAATTGAACTGGAGCCGCATCTGGCCGAGATCATTGCCGAGCCCGCTGCCGATCCGCCGGAGCACATCCGGGTCGTCCCAACTGTCCCGCGCCTCGCGGAAGGCCGCGCGCCCCTTCTGCACGAAGGGATCAGGATCCTCGTGGTCGGGGTCAGCCAGGACCCGCGCCAGCCGCGCCAGCAAGGCTTCTGCCGTCCCCCCTTCGGCCGGCGCGGTGTGGAACGGCAGCCACAGTCGGTTGAGCCCGGGGTACTGTGCAAGCGCCAGATGCTCGGCCCGCGCATCCTCAAGGAGCGAGATCAGCGCGATCTGCAACGGCTTCAGCGCCTTGGCCGGACGCGGCCGACCGGAATGCGCCAGATGCGCGCCCATGTGCAGGGCCGCTGCCTTGATGAGGGTGACGGCCGCCTCCCCCCGCACGCCGCGATAGGCATCGGGCAGGAACAGGATGCGGCCATCGAAGCTGGACCGGCGGGCGGTCTGGGCCCCGCCCGCCGGTGAAGGGCGGATCACGGGCTCGACCGACCAGAGCGCCGTGACCAGACCCTTGAGACGTGGCTCCAGCCGGGCAAGCGGCACATCGGCCGCCTCGCGCAGGAGGAGCGTTTCGGCCCGCGGATCGCGGAAGGAAAACAGGGCCTGTCGCAGGTCATCCCGGCCTGCCGCAAGGTCGATCAGCGCCCCGACAAAGCCGGCAAGACCGCGTGCACCCAGCCGGCCGAGGAGATGATCGGTCTCACCTGCAAACGCGGCGAGGCTCTCCGGCGCGCGCTCGGCCACATCGGCGACCACCGCAAGCCAGGCCGAAAGATCATCCGCATCGCTCAACCAGCGCAGCGCGCGCGGCACGGCAGCCAGGACCAGCGTTGCATCGCCGCCGCGCCCCCGTCGACCGAGGTCGCTGGCCAGATCGAGGAGCCGGGCGAGCGGCTCCGCGCCGGCCCGGTCGAGCAGCGCCGGGGCTGCCGCCGCCAGCGCGCGCCGCTGCAGGCTCGCAGGCTGGAACCGGACGCAGAAGGTGGCGGCCGCCCGCTCCAGCGCCGCCCGATCCTCCACCGGCACGCGCGCCGTCAACCCGGGCAGCAGCCGGTCCGTCGCGGATCCGGCAGACGCAGCGAGGGTCAGCGGGTCCGGCCTGTCCGCCTCTGCCAGTTGGGTCATCCCGGCCACCCTCTCACTGGCACGCCGCAATGGCGTCCGTCAGGCTGGCCCGCAGGTCCGGGTCGTCGGTAATGGGCAGGACCAGCGCCATCTGGCAGGCGGCGGTGAGCGAGATGCCGCGCGCCATCAGGCGCCCGGCCTGGATCAGCATGCGCGTCGAGGCGCCTTCATCAAGGCCATGGCCCTTCAGGTTGCGCGAGCGGTCGGCGACCTTCACGAGAAGCGTGGCCGTGGCCTCGTCGATGCCGGCCTCGCGCGCCACGATCCGGGCCTCGCGTGCGGCATCGGGATAGGTGAAGTCCAGCCCGACGAAGCGCTGCTTGGTGGATTCCTTGAGGTCCTTCAGCACGCTCTGGTAGCCCGGGTTGTAGGAGATCACGAGCTGGAAGTCGGGATGGGCGCGCACCAGCTCGTTCTTCTTGTCGAGCGGCAGGATGCGACGGTCGTCGGTCAGCGGATGGATGACAACGGTCGTGTCCTGGCGCGCCTCGACAATCTCGTCGAGATAGCAGATCGCGCCGTGGCGCACGGCCAACGTCAGCGGGCCGTCGTGCCAGACGGTGCCGTCCGCGTCGAGCAGGAACCGCCCGACCAGATCGGACGCGGTCATGTCCTCGTGGCAGGCGACGGTCACCAGCGGCCGGCCGAGCCGCCAGGCCATGTGCTCGATGAACCGCGTCTTGCCGCAGCCGGTCGGCCCCTTGATCATCACCGGCTGGCGCAGGGCATGGGCGGCGGTGAAGAGCTCGATCTCGTCCGCCTGCGGGGCGTAGAAGGGTTCGTCGGCAAGGAAATACGGGGTCAGGACCATCGTCTGGCTCACTCGGGACTGCAATCTTGAAAAAGGCCGGCGGCGGATGGGACGCCGCCGGCAAGTTGATCAGCGGTGGACAGGAGTCTTTTCGTTCGGGATGCCGTCGATCGGGCATTCGGCGGTGCCGGCAGTGGACCGGGTCATGGCCTCGACCATCTCGCGGGTGCCCTCCGGATCGCTGATCCACTTCTGGTAGAAGTCATAGGGGCAGGCCGCGACGCCCTTGGAGCTTTCACCGGAGTTGATCATGCCGGTGTAGCCACGGTGGACGAGCTTGTAGAGGTGGTTCTGCGACTGCATGTTGCGCCGCGCGTCGCGGATCAGCGAGACGGAGAGCTGCGCATACTGGATGCCGTATTCTTCCTCGCCGCACTCGCCGAGCGTCCGGCCGTCGAAGCCGACGATGGCGGAATGGCCGAAGTAGGAATAGACGCCATCGAAGCCGGCGGCATTGGCCACGGCCACATAGACGTTGTTGGCGAAGGCCATGGCCTTGGAGATGATGATCTGCTGCTCCTTGGCCGGATACATGTAGCCCTGGCAGCGGACGATCAGCTCGGCGCCCTTCATGGCACAGTCGCGCCAGATTTCCGGATAGTTGCCGTCATCGCAGATGATCAGCGAGATCTTCATGCCCTTCGGGCCTTCCGACACGTAGGTGCAGTTGCCCGGATACCAGCCCTCGATCGGCACCCACGGCATGATCTTGCGGTACTTCTGGACGATCTCGCCCTTGTTGTTCATCAGGATGAGGGTGTTGTAGGGCGCCTTGTTCGGGTGCTCCTCGTGCCGCTCGCCGGTCAGCGAGAACACGCCCCAGACATTGGCCTTGCGGCAGGCTTCCGCGAAGATGGCGGTTTCCTCGCCCGGCACCTGCGAGGCGGTCTCGTACATCTCCTTGCTGTCGTACATGATGCCGTGGGTCGAATATTCCGGGAAGATCACGAGATCCATGCCCGGCAGCCCGATCTTCATGCCTTCGACCATCGCCGCGATCTTGCGGGCATTCTCGAGCACTTCGGCCCGGGTGTGCAGGCGGGGCATCTTGTAGTTGACCACCGCCACGCCGACGGTGTCGTTGCTGCTGGAAATATCGCCGTGAAGCATGCTGGTTCCTCCGGTGGGTGGATGCGGGACCCTCGCGTGTCGTTGAAATCGGGCCTGGTCGCCTCAGACCGCCATGTGGCGGTGCACGAGGTCGTCGGTCAGCCCTGCGATGGGTCCGGATGCGACCACGCGTCCCTTTTCCAGGATCGCGAAGTCGGTGCTGGCGCGCCGTGCGAACGGAATGTTCTGTTCGACGAGCACGATGGTGATGCCGAAACGCCGGTTCAGCGACAGGATCGCCTCCTCGATCAGTTCGACGATGTTGGGCTGAATGCCCTCCGCCGGCTCATCCAGCAGGATGATGCGCGGGTCGGTCATCAGCGCCCGGGCGATGGCCAGCTGTTGCTGCTGGCCGCCCGAAAGGTTGCCCCCGGCGCGGTTGCGGAACTCGCGCAGGATCGGGAACATGTCGAAGACGAGCGCCTCCAGCTCCTTGCCGCGGTCGCTGGTGCGGGCAAAGCCGCCGAGCTGGAGGTTCTCGTAGACGGTGAAGCGCGGCAGGATGCCTCGTCCCTGCGGCACGTAGCCGATGCCGGCCCGCGCCCGCTCGTGCGTCGGCAGGCGGTTGATGTCCTTGCCGTCGAGCCGGATTGCCCCGTCCGTGCGGTCAAGCAGACCCAGCATGGCGCGCATCAGCGTGGTCTTGCCGACGCCGTTGCGCCCCAGAACCGACAGGAACGTTCCCGTGGGCACGGTCAGGTCGATGCCCTGCAGGGCGCGCGAGTTGCCGTAGAAGCCGTCGAGTTTGCTGATCTCAAGCACCGTGGATCCCCATCGAACCGAGGTAGACTTCGCGCACGCGCTCGTTGGCGCTGATCTCGTCCGCCGTGCCTTCGGCGAGCAGCGAGCCCTGGTGCATCACCGAGAGCACGTCGCCGATGTCGCGCACGAAGCCCATGTCGTGCTCGACGACGATGATCGTGTGCTTGCCCTTGAGGCGGTTGCAGATGTCGGCGGTCTTGCGCGTTTCCTGCGCCGTCATGCCGGCGGTCGGCTCGTCGAGCAGGATGAGCTCGCTGTCCTGGGCCAGCAGCAGGGCAATCTCCAGCCACTGCGTCTGGCCATGCGACAGGTTGGCCGCCGGCTCGTCGAGCTGGTCGGCAAGGCCGACGAACTCCGCCAGATGCTCGAGCCCCTCGCCCGAGCGCCCGCCGCGGAACAGGTTGGCCATCACCCCGGGCTTGCGGCACAGGGCAACCTCGAGGTTGTCGCGAACGGTCAGCTGGCGGAACACACTCGGCACCTGGAACTTGCGCCCCACGCCGGCCCGGGCGATCTGGTAATCCTCCATGGCCGCCAGGTTGCGACCGTCGAGCCGGATCTCGCCGCTGAGGGCCCGCGTCTTGCCGCAGATCAGGTCGAGCGCCGTGGTCTTGCCGGCGCCGTTGGGGCCGATCAGGCAGCGCAGCTCGCCCTTGTTGACGCTGAGGTTGAGGTTGTTGACCGCGCGGAAGCCGTTGAAGCTGACGCAAAGGTCGACGAGCTGGAGATGAACCTGGCTCATGCCTTGTCTCCCGTCTTCTGGGTCGAGGCCTCGGCAAGGGCCGGCCGCAGGCCGTTGGCGGACGATGCCTTCGGCCGCGGTGACAGCCGGTTGCGGATGAGCGTGACGAGACCGGCAAGACCATTGGGGAGGAACAGCACCACCAGCACGAAGGTGGCGCCCATCACCAGCGTCCAGGTGTCGAGGAAGGCCTCCGTCTCGGACAGGGCACCCTGCATCCCGGCGATCAGGATCGCTCCCAGCATGGCGCCAAGCAGGCTCTGGCGACCGCCGACGGCGCACCAGATGACGATGGAGAGCGACAGCGGCACGCCAAGGAAGGTCGGCGAGGCAAACTCCATCACCACGGTGTAGAGCATGCCCGCCAGTCCGGCGACGGCGGCCGACACGGCCATGGCGAGGATCTTGAACGCGGCGACGTCATAGCCAAAGAAGCGGACCCGGCGCTCGTCGTCGCGGATGGCCTGGAAGATGAGGCCGGCCTTGCTCCGCGTCACCGCCAGGCAGCCGAACAGCGAGACCGTCAGGCAGGTGGCGACGAGATAGTAGGTCGTTGCGGAATAGGCATCGAATTCAAAGCCGAACAGGTCAAGCTGGGCCAGGTCGGTGATGCCGTTGAAGCCGCCGGTGACACTCTGCATGTCGACGATCAGGAGGTTGGCGACAACCAGCGCCGCCAGCGTGATGATGGCGACGAACACGCCGGTGATCCGGCCCCGGAACATGAACCATCCGAGCGCGGCCGCCACCAGCACCGGCACGAGGATCCCCGCCAGGATGGCGAAGGTCATCGACTGGAACGGGACCCAGAAGAGCGGCAGCCGCTCGACATTGTTCCAGACCATGAAGTCCGGCAGGCCTTCCGAGCCGGTGTGCACCGGCACGGTGCGCAGCTTCAGCGCCATGGCCATGCAGTAGGAGCCGAGACCGAAGCTGAGCGCCTGGCCAAGGTTGAGGATGCCGGCATAGCCCCAGGACAGGGCCAGCGCCATGGCCACCATGCCGAGCACCAGGTACCGGGCAATGCGGTTCAGCAGGAAGTCGTCGTCAATGGCGAGCGGCACGAGGAAGATCAGCAGGCAGACCGCGGCATAGACGGCAATCTGCAGGCGTCCGTCGCGGACCGAGTCCGGAAGCCGGGCGGACGGGGAAGACACATGGGCCATGGGTTCAGCTCCGGACCTTGGTGACGAAGAGGCCCTGCGGGCGGAAACGGATGAGGACGATGATGGCGAGCAGCACCAGCGCCTTGGCGATCGTGTCGTTCGACACGTAGGCCAGCACGCCGGACATCTGGCCAAGCAGGGCGGCGCTCGCGACGGTGCCGAAGAGGCTCTGCACGCCCCCGAGGACAACCACGAAGAAGGCGTCGACCACATAGGCCCCGCCCATTTCCGGGCTGACGCTCTTCAGCGGTGCCACCAGCGCGCCGGCCAGACCGGCCAGACCCGCGCCATAGGCAAAGGTCAGGCTGTAGACCTTGTCGGCATTGACGCCGAAGCACATGGCGGTGTTGCGATCCTGGACCACGGCGCGCAGGCGGGTGCCGAAGGAGGTGCGGAACATCAGCGCCCAGGTTGCGGCGAAGAGCGCGGCGACGAAGACGAAGATGAAGACGCGGTAGGACGGAACGCTGACGCCGAGGATCGAGACGGTGTCGGAGAAGATCTCCGGCATGCCGACGTAACGCAGCTCCCCGCCGGCGGACAGGCGGATCACCTGCTGCAGCACCACGCCGATGCCCCAGGTCGCCAGCAGCGTGTCGAGGGGTCTTGCGTAGAGGAAGCGGATCACGCCCCGTTCGGTCGCCCAGCCGAAAGCGCCCACGCCGAGAAAGATGAAGACCAGACTGGAGAGCAGGTCCAGCCCGAACACGCTGTTGAGCGCCCAGGCACCATAGGCTCCGAGCATGACGAACTCGCCATGGGCCATGTTGATGACGCCCATCGAGCCATAGATGATCGCCAGGCCCAGCGCGACGAGCAGCAGGATGGATCCGATGCTGAGGCCGGTGATGACTTGTTGAAGAATGAAATCCACGGGCGCGCTCCCTCGCCTGCCACGGTGTCGGCTCACAAGCCTGCCTTGTGCCCCGGCGCGCGAGCGCCGGGGACACGGAGACAGGATCTGTCGGTGGGTGTGGGCCGGCTCAGCCTTCCTTGAGGCCGTCGGCCGTGCACGTCTGGCCCGGATAGGCCGCATAGGGGTTCGGTGCGATCCACTCGGGGAAGCTCTCGAGCACCTCGAACTGACCGTCCGACTTTGCCATGGCGATCTTCGGCCACAGCCAGGTATGCAGGTTTTCCGGATCGACGCGGATGCGCCCCTGCGGCGCGATCAGCTCCTGGCCCTTGACCGCTTCGCGGATGGTGGGCGGATCGATCTCGCTGCCGGCCAGCTTCTCCACGGCCTGCTTGAACAGGTAGACCTGGAAGTAGGACGGCTCGGACACGAAGTGCGTGACCTTGTCGTCGCCCCAGCGGCGCTTGTAGGCGGCCACGAACTTCTCGTTTTCCGGCGACTGGTGCACCATGAAGTAGGGCGCGGAGGTGAAGTGCCCGGCAGCCGCATCGCCACCCATGGCCGCAACCTCGTTTTCCGAGGTGGTCAGGCTGGCCATCGGCATCTTCTCCGGATCAAGGCCGGCCGCGCGGTACTGGCGGTGCAGCGCCACCACGGAATCGCCGACGACGGTCGAGAAGATGACGTTCGGCTGCGTGCTCTTGATCTTGTTGATCACCGAGGAGAACTCGGAGTGGCCGAGCGGAACGTATTCCTCGTTGACCACCTCACCGCCGAGCGTCTCGAGCAGCTTCTTGCAGTAGTTGTTCTCTTCCTTCGGATAGATGTAGTTCGAGCCGATGAGATAGAACTTCTTGCCGAACTTCTGCACCAGCCAGGGAATGAACTCGTCCTGCTGCTGGTTGGGAACCGCACCGGTGTAGATCACGTTCTTCGAGCATTCGCGGCCCTCGTAGAGGGTCGGATACCAGTAGAGATTGTCGCGCTTCTCGAAGACCGGGAGCACCGCCTTGCGGCTGGCCGAGGTGTAGGAGCCGAACACCGAGACGCACTTGTCGCCGACGACAAGCTTGCGCGCCTTTTCGGCAAAGGTCGCCGGGTCGGACGCCGGATCCTCGACGATCGGCACGATCTTCATGCCGTTGATGCCACCGGCCGCGTTGATCTCCTCGATCGCCATCAACGTCGCCTTGTTGAGCGACTCCTCGATGATGCCGGTCGTGCCGGTCAGCGAGAACAGGACCCCCACCTTGATCTCGCCGTTGGCCGCCCGCGCAAGCGACATGTTCTTGTTCCAGATGTGCGGAAACCCGGTCGCGGCAAAGGCGCCGGTTGCGGCGATGCCTTTCAGGAAACTGCGTCTTTTCATGGTCATGCAACCCTCCGGTCGGAAATGCGAAAAAGCCCCGCGCAGCCCCCCTTTCGGGCGGACGGCGTCGAGGCTCCCTTGCCAACGCTTTTTTGTGGGCGGACGTTGCCGCGGACATGCCGGATCGTCTTCTGGCGAAACAGGTTCGCCAAAATAAAAAACCCCGCAAACCGACCGACTGGTCAATTGCGGGGCATTGATGCCTGCATTTCGGGACGGCCTCGTTGCCATCCGCCGAGCGTTTCTTACGCTCGTTTAAATGTTAGCCAAGCAATTCCTGCGAGTCAACAATTGCGTTGGCGATCGCGCCGATCGAAACACGTTTGGACATCGCCTGACGGCGCAGGAACTGGTAGGCGTCCTCTTCGTTCATGCCCTTGCGGTGCATGATGATGGACTTGGCCCGCTCGACGCTGCGCATGTTGCGCAGGTTCTCGTCCAGCTTGTCGATGCGACCGCGCAGACGCTGCTCGTAGCGGAAATGATCCCGCGCCAGGGCGAGCGTACACTGCAGGGTGAGGGCATCGGAGGGCAACACGAGCACCCCGTGGGCGGCCGTGTCACGCAGCAGCTCCGGCCGGAACGGTCCGTTCTTGGGCAGCAGCGCGATCAGCGCCGATTCCGGCTCGCCCGGCAGCCAGGGCACGCGGGTGGGAAGGTCGTCGACCAGATCGCACAGCAGGACATCATAGCCCGTCGGCAGCGTCGCCGGCACGGGCCAGACATGCTGCGGCCGGGCCCGCAGCTTCTGCAGTTCGCGGATCAGGGCGTCGCCCTCGGCGGTCCGCTCGGTGATGACCCCGATGCTGATGTCGGCAAAGGGGAAGGTCGTCTGCCCGGGCCGCGCCACCGGCCGTCCGGCCGGGGCCGGAGCGGGTCCGCGCGCGGACAGCGTCAACATGGTCCGCCGTCCGCTGCGCTCGTTTGCCGAAAGACTGGAGCCACGCTCAAATCCGCCCGTCGGTCTCATGCTCATCAGGTCGCTCTTCCGGTTCAGACAAAGGCGAGGTTTCGGGCATAGCCGATCAGGTAGGGATCGGCATTCACCCGGGTTGGCGATTCGTAGACAAGGTCGAACTGGCCCTGCCGGTTCGCCTTGCCGATCCGGGTCCACAGGTCGGTATGCCCGCAGACCGGGTTGACAGAAATGTTGCCCTGCGGCGCGTCATACTCGGAGCCCATGACCGTGTTGCGCAGGACCTCCGTGTCCAGCGAATTGGTTTCCGCCAGCGTCTTGGCGAAGACATGCACCTGGAAATAGGCGGCCTCCAGGCACATGTTCGTGGACTGGTCCTCGCCATAGCGCTTCTTGTAGAGCTGGATGAAGGACGAGTTGCGTTCGCCGCCGATGCCCTGGAAATAGGGGGCTGCCGTGATGTGGCCTTCGCCGACGTCATAGCCCATGGCCTGGATCTCGGCCTCGGTCGTCGTCAGGCTGGCGATCGGCATCACCTTCGGGTCGAACCCCATGTCATGGTAGGTCTGGTAAAGGAAGATCGTGCTGTCGCCGACCACGGTCGAGAAGATGACGTCAGGCTTGGCAGCCTTGACCTCGCGCAGCAGCGGCTGGAACTCGGACCGGTCGGCCGCCAGGCGCACATAGCGTTCGCCAACGACCTCGCCGCCGCTGTTGGCCACCAGCTCGCGCATGATGCGGTTGCTCTCGCGCGGATAGACATAGTCCGACCCGATGAAGAAGAAGCGCCGGCCGTACATCTCCATCAGCAGGCGACAAAGTTCCACGCTGTTCTGGTTGGGCGCGGCCCCGGTGTAGATCACGTTTGGCGAGAACTCGAAGCCCTCGTAAAGGGTCGGGTACCACAGCAGGCCGTTGAGGCGCTCGACCACCGGCAGCACCGCCCGGCGGCTGGAGGACGTGTAACACCCGAACATGGTGGTGACGCCGTCCTCGATCATCAGCTTCTTCGCATAGCGGCCGAAAGCCCTGGCCTCTGAGCCCGGATCGTAGATCACCGGCTCGATGGGCCGGCCGTTGATGCCGCCGGCTGCATTGATTTCGTCGATGGCCGTCAACGTACCGCGCAACTGCGTTTCCTCGATGACGGCCATGAAGCCGCTCTGGGAAAACAGCACCCCGACGCGCCATGGGGCGGACGTCCGTTCAGATCCTCTCACCTCGATCCCCTCGTCTGCTGGTCCTGCCACACATCGCCAGATCATGCGCCCGACTTGTCCTTGGCCTGCGCGCCCGCCCTGCGGAAGCCGTCTGCGGACCGGGTGGATCGCCTGCCTCTTGCAGCCCCCGGCTTGCCCACAGCCCCGACCAGCCTCCGCCAACCTGCCCTGCCTCCAGGCCTGTCTTCTGGCCCGGATGCCATCAGCTCCGTCTCTCCCCGCCCCAGCCCGGAGAGAAGATGACGGACCTGCAACACGCTGTCCGCCTGTCCCGGAACAGCCGGGCCGGCAGGTTGCGGATGCAGGGACGGTCAACGGGTCAGCGCCCGCGGATCCCGGGCAGGCTGAGCATTGCGCGCATTCGTTCCCCTCAACGCCCGTTTCGGGCTCCCGTTTTCCGGGTTCTTCTTGCCTTGCCTGCCGGCAGCTCCTCGGCATCCGATGCGTCGCATCCGCCGGCAGGACTGTTGCCGAAGGGGCAGGAGAACCAGCTCCACCTGCCCGTTCATTAACATGCTCAGGAATTGAGCAGCTCTTTCAGCTTTTCGTCAAGGAACTTTACATCGACCGGGCTGGTTCCCGGCCCGCCGGCGAAATGCCCCCAGACGGATTCAAACACGATCAGCTTGGCATTGGGCATGTGCGCCACCTCGAACTCGCTGTCCTCCGGCGGGAAGTAGAGATCGGTACGGCCAGGCATGACATAGGCCTTGGCCTTGATGGCCCCAAGCGCCTTGCGGAAATCGCCGTTGTAGAGCTCGTTGTCGCTGATGTCGCCGTTCTGCCAGGTCCACAGCATGGTGAGCAGGTTGTTGGCGTCCTTCGGCAGGAAGAAGCCCTCCCAGAAGGCGACGAGGAAATCTTCCAGCGAGGAATAGCCGAGCGCCTTCAGATCAAGCTCCTGGCGGTAGAAGGCCTGCGAGAAGCCCCAGCCGGCATAGACGCGCGCCATGGCCCGCAGGCCCTTCTCCGGCTTCTTGTCGCCGTACCAGCCGTTGTTGAAGGCCGCGTCCGCCGTGAGCGCCGCCTTGACGCCTTCGAGAAACACGAAATTGTGCCGGGAGCATTTGGCCGAGCCGCAGAACGGCGCGATCCGCTCCACCATGTCGGGATACATCGCCCCCCAGTGGAAGGTCTGCAGCGCCCCCATCGACCAGCCGGTCACCAGCGGCAACTTGGTAATACCGAAGTGCTCGGTCACCAGCTGGTGCTGGGCGCGCACGTTGTCATAGGCGGTGATCTGCGGAAACCGGGATGCGTTGTAGGGCTCGGGGGTGTTGCTCGGCGAGGAGGACAGGCCGTTGCCCAGCATGTTGGGAATGACGATGAAATACTTGTCCGGATCGAGCGCCATGCCCTTGCCGATCAGCCATTCGTTGTCGGGATGCTGGCCCGAATACCAGGTCGGATAGACGATGGCATTGTCCTTGGCCGGCGACAGCGTGCCGAAGGTCTTGTAGGCGAGCTTGGCGCCCCGCAGGGTCGCGCCCCGCTGCAGGCGAAAATCTCCCAGATCGTACAGCTTGTAATCGACGCTCATGAAACTCAGTCCCCTTTGGTCTTTCTTGATGTGGCGGCCGGGAGCGCCCTGGCGGCGCCCCCGGCGGCAGCTGTGTCAGGCCGAAGCCTTCTGCGACGCGCGCGACTGGCCGATCACCGCATAGGCGATGCCGCCCGCGAGGCCGGCGCAGATGGCCGTCGAGAGATACGGCGCGTAGAACTCGACGACGAAGGCGACCAGCGAGCCGATGATCCAGGCAAGGAACGCCTGGCCGCGCCAGTCCTGATCGATCACCGCCGGGCGGCGCAGGACATACTGGTCGACGATGATGATGGCGCCGATCGGCGGCACGAGGATGCCGAGCAGCGACAGCCACTCGATGAAGAAGGCCCAGACGTTGCCGGCGGCGACCACGATGCCGATGATGCCGAGCACCACGGCCATGATGCGCATGTGGCTCGACAGGATGCGCGACCAGCCGGTCGCCGCATTGTAGAGGCAGTGGGCGCAGACCGAACCGAGGTTGCAGTAGAGGAACAGGAAGGCCAGCACGCTCAGGAAGCCGATCTGCTTGGCGTTCATGTAGCCGAACATGTTGTCGGCCCCGAACGGATTGGCATCCGGCACGGCAAGCGCGGCCGTCGTCACGCCGCCCACCAGCATCGCCACGAGGTTGGCGAAGGGGAAGGCGCTGAAGGTGGCCACCAGCGAGCTGCGGCTGTCGGCCGCCCAGCGGTTGAAGTCGGCCGTCACCGTGCCCGCATCGATGAAGAGCGCGATCACGACCGTCAGGCCGACGCCCATCGACATGGTCGCCACGCCGTTGTTGCCGGCATAGGCATAGATTGCGCCCCAGCTGGTCGTCGCGGCCGCATCGAACATCACGTAGAGGCCAAGGATGATGAAGGCGGGCACCGACACGAGGCCGATCGCATGCAGCCCGCGCACGCCGACGAAGGTGATGCCGATATAGAGAACGCCGGCCAGCACCGTCATCATCACGTAGTTGAGTTCATAGGCGGTGCTGATCAGCGCCCCGGTAATCCCGGTCTGCACGGCGTACCAGCCGAGCAGCAGCGTCGACAGCAGGCCCGACGCCAGCACGTACCCCTTGCGACCGAACACCACGCTGGCCATCAGCGCGAAGTTGAAGCCCGTCCGGGTCCCGAGCAGGCCCAGCAGGCCGACGTAGACGAGCATGATCAGGTTGCCGACGATCATCGCGGTCAGCGCATTGGCAAAGCCCATGCCCAGCACCAGCAGCGAGCCGGTCATGGCCCCGGTGATGATCATCGGAAAGCCGATCCACACCGTGGTTACCGAAAACATGCTGCGCCGTGCTGCCATGGGCACGGCGGTGTGTTCGTATTCCGCTCCGAGCACGTGGTCGACTTCGGTCTCCACGGCTTCCACATTCTGCGTCAGTTTTGACATGCGACTCCCCTCTTTCCGTTCGTCACAAGCCAAATTGCGGCGAGGTCAGCCGGGCTCGTTCGGGCACGACTTCCTCGCCCCCGGCACCGGTTCTTCAGACCCAGAAACGCAAAAAGGCCTCCGCATGGCTCCAGTGAAGGAGACATGGGGAGGCCTTTTTGCCTGCGCTTTCGTCCGGCGCCGGTGCCGGTATCCGGATTAACCCGGACAAGACATGACGATAGAGCGCGTCCGGACGTGTGTCAATTGCATGAAAATAGGCCATCCGTCGAAGAACATCCGCCGGATGGCCCGCAGGCTTCCCTTACTGCCGCTCGCCAGGCCTGGGGTCCCGAACCCTGCCACCGGACCGGCGCATCGGCCAGCGGGGAACTGAGGATCAGCGCGCGAGATCGCGCTGGTAGATCCAGTCATGGTCGGGATGGTTCTTGAAGCGCCACTTGCGCATGGGGCCGGCCATGACGTTGAGATAGTACATCTCGTAGCCATAGGGCGCGCCGCAGGGGTGGTGCCCCTTGGGCACCAGCACCACGTCATGGTTGCTCACAGCCATGGTCTCGTCGAGCGAGCCGTCTTCCGTGAACACCCGCTGGATGCCGAAGCCCTGCGCCGGGTTGAGGCGGTGATAATAGGTTTCTTCCAGATAGGTCATGTCGGGGAAGTTGTCCTCGTCATGCCGGTGCGGCGGGTAGGACGACCAGTGGCCGGACGGCGTGAACACTTCCGTCACCAGCAGGCTGCCGGCCACATCCCGCCCTTCCATGGCGATGTTGTGGATGTAGCGGGTGTTGGTCCCCTGCCCGCGGCTTTCCAGCGTCAGCCCCTCGGGACCGAGCACCTGCACCGGATGGGTGGACTGCCCCGGCGCGGTGCAGACCGCCAGCGTCAGGGCCGTCGTTGCCCGCACCTGCCATTCCGACTTGTCCGGCACGTAGACGCAGGCCGGCGGCAGTTTCTCGAACACGTCGAGCCGCAGGCCAAGCTCGCCGAAGGACTGGCCTCCGGCGCTCACCTCGGCCTTGCCTTCCACCAGAACGAGGATCGCCTCGCGGCCGCCGGTTGCCTCGCGCAGCTCCTCGCCCGCCTCCAGGCGATAGAGGTCGAAGCCGACATAGCCCCAGTTTGCGGCCTCGGGCGTGATGGCGTGAACCTTGCCACGGGTGCCGGTCGGCCGGCGCAACAGGTTGGTCATGACTTGTCTCCAGCGTCATCCGGCTTGGGACGGTAACTCACCAGCAGCATCCAGGCTGCATAGGCAGCGATTGCGACGAAGAACAGCGCCCAGCCGGTCGCCCCGGTCCAGGCCTCGACACCGGCCCAGGCCAGTGTCACCCCGACAATGGCAAGGCGGCGCCACAGGGGCCGGTAGAAGGGATGATCCGGGTCGATGATCTTCATCTGGGTCTCTTTGTTGGAAGGGAACACGTCGTCAGAGTGTTCCGGCTATAGCAACACGCGAGGCCGCACGCTTCACATTTCCCCTTGCAACGACCCAGAGCCCGTGAGCCGTTTGACGCACCGCGACCTTAAGGAACGTACCAGCCTGACTGTCGTGCCGGGCCTGTCAGCGCCCCTGCCCCGCGTGGGGAGAAGGGCCGGGGCGCTTTTGGCTCATCCACGCTGAGGGCTCACGTGCGGCGGTCCAGCCCCACGTCCTTGGCCAGCGCCTTCAGCGCCGTCAGCCCCATGCTCTGGTACTCGAAGGGGATGCGGACACTCGGGTCCTGCTCGGCCTCGATCACCAGCCAGCCCTCATAGCCATGCGCCGCCGCCGTGGCCAGAACCGGGCGGAAGTCGACGCCGCCCTCCGGGTCACCCGGCACAGTGAAGACGCCGCGGCGCACGCCTTCGAGGAAGGACAGCCCCTCCTCGCGCACCTGGCGCATGATCGCCGGACGCACGTTCTTGGCATGAAGGTGACGCACGCGGGCCATGTGGCGCTCGGCCACCGCCGCCGGGTTGCCGCCGCCGAAGTAGCAGTGGCCGGTGTCGAACAGGAGCTTCGTGGCCGGGCCAGTGTGCTTCATGAACAGGTCGATTTCCGCCTCGCTCTCCACCACCGTGCCCATGTGGTGATGATAGACCAGCGTGATGCCCTGCTCGGCCGCAAAGGCTGCCAGCGCCTCGACGCCGTGGCCGAAATCGGCCCATTCGGAGGCCGCCAGCACCGGCTTGTTGTTCACCGGCACGGCGTCATTGCCATGGATGGCGTTGGAGGTCTCGCAGGTGATGATCACCTTCGAGCCGACAGCCTTCAGCAGGTCGAGGAAGGGCTGCATCGCCGCCTTCTCGTCCGCGATGGAGTTGGTCAGAAGATTGAGCGAGTGCCAGCCGGAGATGTACTTGAGGCCGCGTCCGCCCAGTTCTTTCGCGATACCCTCGGGCGTCACGGGCAGCTTGTGCCCTTTCTCGATGCCGTCGAAGCCGATCTTCGCGGTTTCATCCAGGCACTGCTCGAGCGAGATATGCGCGCCGAGCGTCTGGTCGTCGTCGTTGGACCAGGCGATGGGATTGGTGCCGTAAAGGATCATGGCTCAGTGTCTTTCCTGCAGCTTGCGTTCGTAATTCTCGCGGGCCGCCCGCACTTCGGCGCGCGGGGAAACTTCCGGAACCGCCACATCCCACCAGTGGCCGCCATGCGGAGTGGACGGATAGGGGTCGGTGTCGATCACCACAACGAAGGGACCGGCCGCCGTCTTGGCCTCGGCAAGCGCGGCCTCCAGCTCGGCGATCGAACCGGCCTTCACGGCCTTCGCCCCCATGGCGCCGGCATGGGCGACGAAATCGATATGGCTCGGATTGGTGTGGATCGTGTGGTCGAGCAGGTTGTTGAACTCGGCCCCGCCGGTGCCCATCTGCAGCCGGTTGATGCAGCCGTAGCCCCGGTTGTCGGTGATCACGACGGTGATCTTCTGGCCGAGCATGACGGCGCTGGCCAGCTCCGAGTTCATCATCATGTAGCTGCCGTCACCGACCATGCAGATCACGTCCCGGTCAGGCTCGGCCATCTTGATGCCGAGCGCGCCGGCGATCTCGTAGCCCATGCAGGAGAAGCCGTATTCCATGTGATAGGACATGGGACGCGACGCCTTCCACAGCTTGTGCAGCTCGCCCGGCATGGTGCCGGCCGCGCACATGACGACCGTGTCGGGCCCGGCCGCCCGCTGCACGGCGCCGATCACCTGCTGATCGGTCGGCAGGCCGTTGGCCTCTCCGACCGGCGCCGCCGTCAGCGGATCGACCTTGGCAAACCACGCCTGCTTGAGCCCGGCCGACACCTCCGGCCCCTGATGCTGGCCAAGGCCGGCGCTGAGCTCGTCGAGACAGACGCGGGCATCGCCCTGGAGCGGCACCGCGCCATGCTTCATCGCGTCATAGGCCGCGACGTTGATCGACACCAGCTTGCGCGCCGGGTTGCGGAACAGGCCCCACGAACCGGTGGTGAAATCCTGGAACCGCGTGCCGACGCCGATCACCAGATCAGCCTCGGCCGCGACGGTGTTGGCGCTCTCCGCCCCGGTGACACCCACGGGACCGAGGTTCATCGGATGATCCCACGGCAGGGCCGACTTGCCGGCCTGGCTTTCGACCACGGGAATGCGATGGCGGGCGGCAAACCAGGCGAGAGCCTCGGTGGCGCCGGAGTAATGCACGCCGCCGCCGGCGACGATGACGGGCCGCTTGGCCGCGCAGATGAGGCCGATGACCTCGACCAGTTCGCTTTCGTCCGGCCGGATCCGGCGCTGGCGCCAGATGCGCGGCGCGAAAAACTCCTCCGGCCAGTCATAGGCTTCCGCCTGGACGTCCTGGCAGAAGGCGAGCGTCACCGGGCCACAGTCGGCCGGGTCGGTCATCACCGCCATGGCACGCGGCAGCGCGGTCAGAAGCTGTTCCGGCCGGGTGATGCGATCAAAATAGCGCGACACCGGACGGAAGCAGTCATTGGCGCTGACGGTGCCATCACCGAAATCCTCGATCTGCTGCAGCACCGGGTCCGGGCCCCGGTTGGCAAAGACGTCGCCGGGCACGAACAGCACCGGCAGGCGGTTCACATGGGCAAGCGCGGCCGCCGTCACCATGTTGGTGGCGCCCGGTCCGATCGACGAGGTGACGGCCATGGCACGCCGGCGGCCAAGCTGCTTGGCATAGGCAATGGCGGCATGGGCCATGCCCTGCTCGTTGTGACCGCGATAGGTCGGCAGCTCGCTGCGGATGCCGTGCAGCGCCTCGCCGATCCCGGCCACGTTGCCGTGCCCGAAGATGGCCCAGACGCCGGCGATGAAGGGCACGCCGTCCTCGGTCATCTGCCGGGTCAGCCAGCGGACCATCGCCTGCGCGGCAGTCAGTCGGATCTTGCTCATGCTGCCACTCCCTGCGCTGCCCGCGCCTTGTCCCAGGCGGCCGACAGTTTCGCAAAATTCGCCGCCATCAGCGCGATGGCACCCTTGTCGTCGATGGTCCCGGCGAGCCACGCCCGGGCGGCCTCGCTGTAGATGGTGCGCCCGACCGCAAAGCCCTTCACGAGGTCATGCCGCGCAGCCTCCTCGAAGCAGGCCATCAGCTCGGCCTCCGGCGCGTCCAGCCCCAGCACCACGATGCCGCGCACATGCGGATCATGGCCCTTGATCATGGCGCAGGTCCTGGCCCAGGCTTCGGCCGAGCGCATCGGCTCGAGCTTCCACCAGTCCGGATAGATCCCCAGCCGGTAGAACCGGTCGATGATCTCCGCGGTCGTGTCATCGTCCACCGGGGCGACCTTGGAGGGAATGACCTCCAGCAGGAATTCCAGCCGGTTGCGGCGGGCGGCCGCATAAAGCCGGTGGATCACGGCCTCCTGCTCGGCCCACATCGCGGCGTCGTCCTGCGGATGGCAGAAGCAGAGCACCTTGACCACATGATCGAGCGGCCATTCGTTGAGCCCGCCATAGTCGGGCCCGATGTCGGGCTCCAGCGTCAGCGGACGTGACCCCGGCCATTCCACCGGACGGCCGATCCAGAGCCCCTTGCCGGCCGCCTTGTGCAGCGCCGTGCGGCCGAGCCGGCCATCGCACAGAAGGCCGAAGCCCTTGCGTCCGTTGGCCACCCGCTCGACGGCATCCAGGCACAGCTCCTTGAAGGCACCGATCTTCTCGGCCGTCGCCCCCGGCAGTTCCTCCATCTGCTTGCGATGATCGAAGGCGAAGACATGCATCTCGCTCCAGTCGCCGCTGCGGGTCGTCGACCAGTGGATCTGCTCCAGCTCCGCGTCCTTGCGCAGCGCCGGCGTGACGACGCCGCGCTTCAGGAAGAACTGCAGCTCCTCCCAGGAGGGATAGGCGGGCGTGCAGCCGTGCCGCGACACCGCAAAGGCGCCACAGGCATTGGCATAGGTCAGCGCCCGCACCCAGGTCTCGCCGTCAAGCCAGCCCTTCAGGAGACCCGACATGAAGCCGTCGCCGGCGCCGAGAACATTGAACACCTCGATCGGGAACCCGGGACCGGTCTCGCCGTCATCCAGCCGGTCGGGGATCGCGCCGGTGAAGGCGACAGCCCCCATCGGCCCGCGCTTGCAGACGAGCGTCGCCCGGCTCAGCTCGCGGACCCGGCGCAGCGCCGCCACGGTGTCCGTCGTGCCGCCGGCGATGTGAAATTCCTCTTCGGTGCCGACGATCAGGTCGAACAGCGGCAGATGCTGCTGCAGCCGGGCGGTCACCTGATCAGACGCGATGAAGCGGTTCTCGCCGTCGCCGTGCCCGGACAGGCCCCAGAGGTTGGGACGATAGTCGATGTCGAGCGCGGTCTGGCCGCCGGTTTCCCTTGCGATGCGCAGGGCCTTCAGCACCGCCGCCTCGGTGCGCGGATGCGACAGGTGCGTACCGGTCGCCACCACGGCGCGGGCGCGGGCGATGAAGGCCGGATCGATGTCCGCCTCGCACAAGGCCATGTCGGCGCAGTTCTCGCGGTAGAAGATGAGCGGGAACTGCTTGTCGTCACGGATGCCGAGGATCACGAGGGCGGTGAGACGCTCCGGGTCGGTCTTGACCCCGGTCACGTCAACGCCCTCGCGGATCAGCTGCTCGCGGATGAAGCGGCCCATGTGCTCATCGCCGACGCGGGTGATCAGCGCCGACTTGAGACCCAGGCGGGCGCTGCCGGCCGCCATGTTGGTGGGAGAGCCGCCGATGTACTTCTGGAAGCTCCCCATGTCCTCAAGCCGGCCGCCGATCTGCGAGCCATAGAGATCGACCGACGAACGGCCGATGGTGATGAGATCGAGGGTCTTGCTCATCCGCCTCAAGTCCTCAGCCCGTGACTTCGCTCAAGCTGACAGCCCGGCCTTCGGCGACGGACTTCAGCGCGGCTTCGGCGAGGGCGAGCGCCTTCAGCCCGTCGTCGCCCGTGGTCGGCGGAACCGACTTCTCGCCCACGGCCTTGATGAAGGCGGCAATCTCCGCCGCATAGGCCGCCGTGTAGCGGGTCATGAAGAAGTCCATCAGCGGCGGCTTGTGATAGCCGCTGGCGTTGGCGATCTCGATGTTCGCCTCGCGCAGGTTCTCCGCCGCCACCAGACCGTCCGACCCCAGCACCTCGATGCGCTGGTCATAGCCATAGACCGCACGGCGGGTGTTGGTGATGATTGCCTGACGGCCCGAGGCCGTGCGCAGGATGATGTTGACGCTGTCATAGTCGCCGCGCTTGCCGATCTCGGCATCGACGAGGACGGAGGCCGAGGCCATCACCGTCTCGACTTCCTCGCCCAGGAGCCACCGGGCCACGTCGAAGTCATGGATCGTCATGTCGCGGAAGATGCCGCCCGAGCGGGAGATGTACTCGTACGGCGGGGGCGAGGGATCGCGCGAGGTGATCGTCACCATCTCGACCTTGCCGATCTTGCCGGCATCGATCGCGCCCTTGAGCGCTGCGAAATGCGGATCGAAGCGGCGGTTGAAGCCGACCATCAGCGTCGCGCCGGTCTCCTGCACCACCTTGAGGCAGTTCTTCACCCGGGTGACATCCAGATCCACCGGCTTCTCGCAGAAGATGGCCTTGCCGGCGCGGGCAAAGCGCTCGATCAGGTCGGCGTGGGTGTCGGTCGGGGTGCAGATGACGACGGCATCGACGTCGCCGGCCGCCTCGATCTCGTCGATCGTGCGGATGGCACAGGCGTGCGCGGCCGCAAGGCTCTCGGCGGCCGCGGCAATCGGGTCGGCGACGGCGACAAGCACCGCCCCGTCGGTGGATGCAATCGCCTTGGCGTGGACCCGGCCGATGCGGCCGGCGCCGAGGACTGCAAATCGCATGGTCATGTCAGTTGTTTCCCAAGATTGAGATCAGGTCCGGCGCAACTCAGATCGTTCCGCCGAGCGAGCCTTCCAGCTCCGCCAGTTCCTTGCCGCCTGCCATCAGGTCCTGCAATTCTTCCGGCTTGATTTCCCCGCGCTTTGCCGTGCCGAGCGTCTTGCCACGGTTGAGCACCGTGAACCGGTCGCCCACCGCCATGGCGTGGCGCACATTGTGGGTGATGAAGACGACACCGATGCCACGCTTGCGCACCTTGTCGATGGTGGCGAGCACGTTGGAGGTCTGGCGCACGCCGAGGGCCGAGGTCGGCTCGTCGAGGATCAGCACCTTGGCACCGAAGTAGACCGCGCGCGCGATCGCCACCGTCTGCCGTTCGCCGCCCGAGAGCGTGCCGACCGCCTGGCCGGGCTCGCGCAGGTGGATGCCCATCGAGGCCATCTCGTCCATCGTGACCTTGTTGGCCTTCTCGAAGTCGATGAACCTGAACGGGCCGAACCGCTTCTCCGGCTCGCGGCCCATCCAGAAATTGCGTGTGACAGACATCAGCGGGATCATCGCCAGATCCTGGTACACGGTGGCGATGCCGGCCGCCATGGCGTCGCGCGGGCTCTCGAAGGTGACCGGCCTTCCGTCGATCAGGATCTCGCCGGAGGACGGCTTGTGCACGCCCGACATGGTCTTGATGAAGGTGGACTTGCCGGCACCGTTGTCGCCGAGCAGGCAGTGGCATTCGCCGGCCTTGACGTCGAAGCTGACACCGGCCAGCGCGATCACGGGCCCGAAGTGCTTCTGGATGGACTTCAGTTCGATGAGCGGGGCGGACATCAGCGTTCTCCCGTGATCATGCGGCGGATGTAGGTGTTGAGGATCACGGCCAGGATCAGGATGGTGCCGAGGAACACGCGGAACAGGGAGCTTTCGGCACCGGAGAAGAACAGGCCCTGCTGCACCACGCCGAAGATGATGGCACCAAGTGCCGCCCCGATCACCGAGCCATAGCCGCCGGTCAGCAGCGCACCACCGATCACCACGCAGATGATCGCCTCGAATTCCTTGAGCAGGCCGCGGTCTGCAGCGGCCGAGCCGAACTCCATGACCTGGCAAGTGGCAAAGACGCAGGCACAGAAGGCGCTGAACATGAACATGGACACCTTCACCCGGGCCACCGGCACGCCGACATAGCGGGCAGCCTGGGCGTCACCACCGGAGGCGAAGATCCAGTTGCCGAACTTGGTCCGCGTCAGCAGCACATGCCCGACGGCCACCAGCAGCACGGCCCAGACGACCAGCATCGGCACGCCCTCGACCACGGGCTGACCGGCGCGGGTACCGGCGACAAACTTCTCGATCAGGCCGATGTCGGCGAGCCAGACGAACAGGTCCTTGAACACCACGCCGCCGAACAGGAAGGCGAGCCAGTCATTCTGTGCCACATCCTTGACACCGCCGATGATGGTCTGGCGGGTCGTCAGCACCGACAGCCAGATGGTCAGGCCGCGCAGGATGTAGAGGAAGGCAAGGGTCACGATGAAGGATGGCAGGCCCGTCTTGATCACCAGCATGCCGTTCACCCAGCCGAGAAGGAGGCAGATGGCGAAGGCCGCGAGGATCGACACCCAGACGGGCAGTCCCCACTGGACGCTGAGAATGGCAATCACAATGCCGGCGAAGCCGATCATCGAGCCGACCGACAGGTCGAATTCCCCGGCAATCATCAGCAGGCAGGCGCCGACGGCGATGATTGCGAACTGCGCGGACACGACGGTCCAGTTTTTGATGCCTTCCGGTGCGAACATGCCGGAGTCGCCGGCGATCAGCAGGAAGAACAGGAAGACCAGGAGAGTGCCGGCTGTTGCACCCAGCTCGGGCCGGATCATGGCACGGCGCAGGGCCGAGACCTGCTTGATGCGCTCGTCCGTCATGAATGCCTCGATTGTCAGGAAGTCGCTCGAAAAAGGGGCCGGGGCGAACGGGCCGCCCCGGCCGGCGGTCTGGGAGGAGACTTAGCGGTACTGGCCGGCCAGCTTCTCGACCATCTCGATGTTGTCCTTGGTCACGAAGCCGGGACCGGAGTTGACCGAGTTGCTGGGCATGACGCCATAGCGGGCGAGATTGGTCAGGAACACGACCGGCAGGTAGCCCTGCAGGAAGGGCTGCTGGTCGATGGCGAAATCGATCTTGCCAGCCTTGATGCCGGCGGCGATTTCAGGCGAGAGGTCGAAGGTGCCGAACAGGATGTTGCCGGCCTTGCCGGACTGCTCGAGCGCAGCCAGCGTCGGATGGGCCGAGGTGGGGCCGAGCGCGAGGATCGCGTTGGTGTCCGGGTTGCTCTGCAGGTAGGCCGCGACCTTGTTCTGGATTTCGGCCGGGTCCTGACCCGCGTCGATCATCTGGTTGCCCAGCTCGACGCCGAGCGCAGCGGCAAAGCCCTGGCAGCGTTCGACCGAGGCCGGGTTGGTAATGTAGTGATTGACGCAAAGGAACTTCTTGGCGCCCGCGGCACCCAGACGCTCGCCGGCACCGAAGCCGGCATCAAATTCAGGCTGGCCGACATGCATCAGCGCGCCCAGCTTCTTCGACTGCTCCAGCGTGCCGGAGTTGATGGTCACGACCGGAATGCCGCGCGCCACGGCTTCGGTGATCGGGCCCGACAGGACGTCATAGTCGGCGATGGTGACGATGATGCCGTCCGGCTTGGAGGCAGCCGCCTGCTCGACAATGCGGGCCATGTCGGCCAGGTCACCGGTCGGCGGGTTGCGGTACTCGACCGACACCTTCATCTGCTCGCCCGCAACGGCAATCGCGTTCTTGATCGTGTTCCACCAGCTGTCGCTGTCCGGCGCATGGCTGACGAGAACGAACTTCTCGCCCTCTGCAGAAGCCGGAGCAACGAAACCGGCGACGGCAAACACCGCCGCTGCGATGGCGGTCAGGGTCTTTCTCATGAATTCCTCCCAAATCGGTTAGACCCGGAGGCTCCCTCCGTCCGGGCCGCCCGGCATCCGGCCGCTCTGCCGTCGCCGTTCACACTGGAATATTCATTCCATTTTTTGATTCAATGCAACAACTTTTTTATGGCTCGATTCTACGACCTGCCCCAACGGCAACAGCAAGGGCAATGGCAAGCGACAGGGTGGCCGAGAGGGCCCGGAACGATCCGAAGTCGACCTCCGCAACGGAAAGGACTGTCGCATCAAGCTTTTGCAGCGGGCTCATGACCGTGTCCGTGATGGCAATAACCGGCAGATCAAGCCCCCGCGCAACCTCCGCCAGCTCGACCGTTTCGGCGCTGTAGGGGGCAAATGTGATGGCGATCAGCGCGTCCCCTGGCCGCAGGGCGTGCCGGCGGTCGAGCTTTCCAACCGCATCATGCAACAGGGCCGGCACGCTCATCTTCTCGAAGGCATAGGCGAGATAGGCCGCCACGGGAAAGGTCCGGCGCAGGCCGATGATATGCACCATCTCCGCCTCGGCCAGCAGCTTGACGGCCTTGTCGAGACTGCGGCTATCGACCGTATTTGCCAGATTTTCCAAGGACATGCGCCCAGCGTCGATGAATTCGGCCAGAAGCGCGGAAGGGCTCCCGGCCCCGCTCTCGCGCAGGTTCTTGAGACGCGTCGCATAGTCCGGCCAGCCTTGCGAATAGGCATCGCGGAACAGGCGCTGCATCTCCGTATAGCCGGAGAAGCCGAGGATCTTGCAGAAGCGCATCAGCGCCGACGGCTGGACACCCGCAGCCTGCGCCATGTCCGCCACGGTGGAGACCGCGATGCGGTCGGTGTTGGCGGACAGGTACTCCGCACACTGGCGCAGCCGCTTGGGCAAGGTTTCCGATGCTTCCAGCAGACGCGCATGGAAGGCTTCGACGGTGCGGGGAGCCGGGCGTTGGGACATCGTCATTCCTTACAGGGTTCTGTTCTTGCTTGACAAAACACGATAACGCCGCGATGACAGAATTGGAACAAAAATTCCATTTTGTATCGGGAGGATTGTGAATGACCCTGGGGATTGGCCTCATCGGCACGGGCTTCATGGGCAAGGCCCATGCCCTGGCCTGGCGCAACGCCCGCGCGGTGCTTGGAACCGTGCCCGAGGTGCGGCTGGAACTGCTGTGCGACACGCCGGCCGACAAGGCGACAGGCTTTGCCAGCCAGTTCGGCTTCGCCCGGTCGACGGATGACTGGCGGGCCCTGGTCACGGATCCGCAGGTGGACATCGTCTCCATCACGACCCCGAACCGCTTCCACAAGGAAATGGCCCTGGCCGCGCTGGCTGCCGGCAAGCACGTCTGGTGCGAGAAGCCGATGGGCCTGACGCTGGCGGATGGGGAGGCGATGGCGGCAGCCGCAGCAGCCAGCGGCAAGACCACGATGGTCGGCTACAACTACATCCGCAATCCGGCCTTCCGTCACGCACAGAAGCTGGTTGAAGCCGGGCGGATCGGCCGCCTCGTGCATGTGCGCGGCATTGTCGACGAGGACTATCAGGCCGATCCCGATCTGGCCTGGACCTGGCGCGCGCGCCTGGAGGAAGCCGGCCTCGGCACGCTTGGCGACCTCGGCTGTCATCTCGTCTCGATGCTGACGGGCCTCTGCGGTCCGATCGAAAGCCTTGTTGCCGACATGCAGACGGTCCACACGACCCGTCCCCTGCCCGATGGCTCCGGGCGCGGCGCGGTGGAGAACGAGGACACGGCCACTGCCCTCCTGCGCTTTGCCAGCGGGGTTCACGGCTCCCTGTCCACGTCCCGGTCCGCCTGGGGCCGCAAGAACCGTCTCGGCTTCGAGCTGCACGGCACGAAGGGCATGCTGGTCTTCGATCAGGAGCGCATGAACGAGCTGCAGCTTTATGTGAACGAAGGGCCGAAGGCCGAGCAGGGCTTCCGCACTATCCTGTCCGGCCCCGAGCACGGGGTTTATGGTGCCTTCTGTCCGGCCCCCGGCCATCAGGTCGGCTTCAACGACCTGAAAGTCATCGAGGCGGCGGAACTCCTCACCGCCATCACGACCGGCACGCGGCCGCATCCCGATTTCGCCGCCGCGCTGGAGTTCGAGAAGGTGATCCACGGCATCGCCGAAAGCGCCCGCACCGGACAGCGCGTCGTTCTGGGCTGATCCGCCGGCGGCCGCCGCATCCGCGGCGGCCTGCCTCACCTGCGCCGATCAAGCGGCCCCGGTCAGCCCGCCAGTCAGGGTCCTGGGCGCAGGGCCCTGTGGCGCGCGGCACGTCCACCCTTGCGCCCTGTGGCCATGGCGCCGGTCGGCCCGGCAAGTGCGGCCAGATCAGTGACCTGCACGGTTGCAGGCACCAGCACCGGCCCGAATCGTACCTCGACCTCCGGCTCTGCGCCGCGCGAGGCCGCAAGCCCGGCCACCGGCGGATAGGCGCTCTGCGCGAGGCGGACAAGGTCGTCCACGCGCTCACGCCCCTCCACGCCTCCGAACACATAGGCCAGCCCGTTGCGGACCGTGAAGGCCATCATGCAGGTCATGTCTCCGGTCTGAGACTGCGGACAGCCGCTGCGCACACGCCCGGAGAGCGCCGTTTCCGCCAGGTCAAGGGCGTCGGCCATGTCGCCGGCCAGCGCCAGCCGCCGCGCCAGCAGCCGTGCCATGATGCAGGGGCGCCCGGTGTTGCGGCAGAACGTGGAGAAACCGTCACCGCCGTGTGGATGGGGCGCGCCGGCAGTTCTCTCGCCGGCGATGTCTGGATCAAGATCAAGGGAAATGCAGTCCACCGTGTCGCCCTCCGCGAACGGACGCGGGGTGGGCAAGGCCGCAAAGCTGGATGCGGCCGGATCTTGGTCCGGATACTGCGCGTGCCATCTTGCCTCCTGCCGGGGCACCCCGCCCGGTTTGGTTCAAGGGATGATGGCAGGTCTCCTGACTTGCGGGTCTTCGCGCCCCTGTCCCTTCCCGGCCGCGAGGGCCAGTGGTTCCGACAGGTATGCTCGCCGCCTACAGTTGCGGGGGCAGTCCCGGATTTGGACAGACACAGCGTCTGTCCGCACCGGATTCCCTTTTCATCCTTCCGCCGCCAGTCGGCACCGGAAGGAACCATCGCCACAAGGCTAGTCGAGCCGGCCCCGGGCTGCAAGAGCGCCCTTTGGCCGTGTAGCCGACGGCGCGGATCCGGGGTTCAGAGGCTCATGGTTGCGGCAACCGCCGTCTTCCAGGCCTCATACTTGCGGGCACGGGTCGCCTCGTCGATTCGCGGCTCGAAGCGGCGCTCGATTGCCCAGCCCTCGGCAAAGCCGGCCATGTCCGGATAGACGCCGGCCTGCATGCCGGCCAGCCAGCCGGCACCGAGCGCCGTCGTCTCCAGCACCGTCGGGCGGTCCACCGGAGCGCCGAGAATGTCGGACAGGAACTGCATCGCCCAGTTGTTGGCGCTCATGCCGCCGTCGACACGCAGCACGGACTGGCCGGCCGCGTTGGCCCAGTCCACCCGCATGGCCTCCAGCAAGTCGCGGGTCTGGTAGCCGACGCTCTCCAGCGCCGCCTTGGCGAATTCCCCCGGCCCGGAGTTGCGGGTCAGACCATAGATCGCGCCGCGGCAGTCCGGGCGCCAGTAAGGCGCGCCGAGACCGGTGAAGGCCGGCACCAGGATGACGGACTGGCCGGGATCCGCAGTTTCGGCCAGCGCCTGCGTTTCCCTCGCCTCGCGGATGATCTTGAGACCATCGCGCAGCCACTGCACGACGGCACCGGCAATGAAGATGGAGCCTTCCAGCGCATAGGTCGGCTTGCCGCCAATCTGGTAGGCGATGGTCGTCAGCAGGCGGCTTCTGGAGGTCACCGGCGTGTCACCGGTGTTGAGCAGCGCAAAGCAGCCGGTGCCGTAGGTGGACTTCATCATGCCCGGCTGGAAGCAGGCCTGGCCGACAGTCGCCGCCTGCTGGTCACCGGCAACGCCGAGGATGGGGATCTCGCGCCCGAACAGGTCTGCACGGGTGTGGCCGAAGACGGCAGCGCAGTCCTTCACCTCCGGCAGCATGTCCATCGGGATGTCGAGGAGCTTGCAGATCTCCGCGCTCCAGGCGCCCTTGTGGATGTCGTAAAGCAGCGTGCGGGCGGCGTTGGTGGCGTCGGTCACATGCACCGCGCCGCCGGTCAGCTTCCAGATCAGGAAGCTGTCGACCGTTCCGAACAGCAGGTCGCCGCGCTCCGCGCGCGCCCTTGCGCCCTCCACGGTGTCGAGCACCCACTTCAGCTTGGTGCCGGAGAAATAGGGATCGAGCAGCAGGCCGGTCGTGGCTGCCACCATGGGCTCGTGCCCCTCGTCCTTGAGGCGGCGGCAGAGATCGGCCGTGCGGCGGTCCTGCCAGACGATGGCATTGTAGACAGGCTGGCCGGTGTGACGGTCCCAGACGACGGTGGTCTCGCGCTGGTTGGTGATGCCGATGGCGGCAATGTCGTGCCCGCTCTTGCCGGCGCGCTCGATCGCCGCGCGGCAGGACCCCGCCGTCGTCGACCAAAGGTCGGCCGGATCGTGTTCCACCCAGCCGGGATGCGGGTAGATCTGCGGAAACTCCTCCTGCGCGCTGGCGACGATCTTCAGCGACGTGTCGAACAGGATCGCGCGGCTGGACGTGGTTCCCTGGTCGATGGCGAGAATATGCGTCACGTCGGCCTCCCCCGATAGCGCCTGGTGCGGCAGGTCTTGATTGGTCATATCCGATAGCAGGCCGGTGAGGCCGGCTCAATTGTCGATCGGTCCGAAGCGTTTCCGGAGCCGGTCAGCCCGAGGGCGGGACCTTGCGGCCCCGCCCCCGGTTGTCCATGGGTCTGTGGGTTACTTCCAGGAGGCGATCAGCTCGTCATAGGAGACGGTGATCGGCTTTTCCTTTTCGTTCGGGATCGGACCCTTCGGCGCGCCCGGCTGGTCGAACCAGTACTGGGCGGTCTGCTCGTCGTTGAGCTTCGGGCCGAACTCGCCCTGGACGCCAGCGCGTTCCAGACGCTCCAGGACCTTTTCCTGCTCGGCGCAGAGCGCGTCCATGGCTTCCTGCGGGGTCTTGGCACCGGACGACGCGTCGCCGATGTTCTGCCACCACAGCTGGGCCAGCTTCGGGTAGTCCGGAACGTTGGTGCCGGTCGGCGACCACTGCAGACGGGCCGGCGAGCGGTAGAACTCGATCAGGCCGCCAAGCTTCGGTGCGCGCTCGGTGAAGCTGTCATGCTGCAGCGTGGACTCGCGGATGAAGGTGAGGCCGACATGGCTCTTCTTCACGTCCACGGTCTTGGAGGTGACGAACTGGGCGTAGAGCCAGGCCGCCTTGGCGCGGTCCACCGGGGTGGACTTCATCAGCGTCCAGGAACCGGCGTCCTGGTAACCGACCTTCATGCCTTCTTCCCAGTACACGCCATGCGGCGAGGGCGCCATGCGCCACTTCGGCGTGCCGTCCTCGTTCACGACCGGCAGACCCGGCTTCACCATGTCGGCGGTGAAGGCGGTGTACCAGAACATCTGCTGGGCGATCTCGCCCTGGGCAGGCACCGGGCCGGCTTCGCCGAACACCATGCCGGCAGCGGCCGGGGGCGCGTACTTGTTCAGCCACTCGATGTACTTGGTGATCGAGTAGACGGCAGCCGGGCCGTTGGTGTCGCCGCCGCGGGTCACGCAGGAGCCGACCGGCTGGAAGTTCTCGTTGACGCGGATGCCCCACTCGTCGACCGGCAGGCCGTTCGGCTCGCCCTTGTCGCCGGCACCGGCCATCGACAGCCACGCATCGGTGAAGCGCCAGCCGAGCGACGGGTCCTTCTTGCCGTAGTCCATGTGGCCATAGACCTTCTTGCCGTCGATCTCGCGGCCGGTGAAGAACTCGGCGATGTCCTCGTAGGCAGACCAGTTGACCGGCACGCCCAGCTCGTAGCCGTACTTCGCCTTGAAGTCGGCCTTGTTCTTCTCGTCGTTGAACCAGTCGTACCGGAACCAGTAGAGGTTCGCGAACTGCTGGTCGGGCAGCTGATACAGCTTGCCGTCCGGACCGGTGGTGAACTTCAGGCCGATGAAGTCGGCAAGGTCGAGACCCGGGTTGGTCACGTCCTTGCCCTCGCCGGCCATCCAGTCGGTCAGGTTGCGGGCCTGCTGGTAGCGCCAGTGGGTGCCGATGAGGTCGCTGTCGTTGATGTAGGCGTCGTAGATGTTCTCGCCCGACTGCATCTGCGTCTGCAGCTTCTCGACGACATCGCCCTCGCCGATCAGGTCGTGGGTGACCTTGATGCCGGTGATGGCGGTGAAGGCCGGCGCCAGGACCTTGGCTTCGTATTCATGGGTGGTGATCGTCTCGGAAACGACCTTGATCTCCATGCCCTTGAACGGAGCGGCAGCGTCGATGAACCACTGCATCTCCTTTTCCTGGTCCGCGCGGCTCAGGGTCGACTGCGTACCGATTTCGGCGTCCAGGAACTTCTTCGCCGCTTCCATGTCGGCAAAGGCGCTTCCGGTCGAAACCAGCATGGCAAGGGCCATGGCCGTCGAAGTGTAATACAACTTCATTCAGTTTCCTCCCGAGTGATGTGATCCGAAGATCAGGTTGCCGTTCGTCCTCACACCCAGCGGAACACCGCCAGGGCATAGACGAGACAGGCGATCAGAGCCCCCCAGAGAGGGGCACCGAAGGCGGCGAGCCAGCCAAGCGTGATGAAGGCCGAGCCCAGAAGGGTAATGAAGAGACGGTCCCCGCGCGTCGTCTCGATGCGCAGCACGCCGACACGGGGCGTCTCGGGGTATCGGATCGCCAGCACCGTGAAGACGACGATGGTCAGGGCGATGGTCGAAAAGAAGATCGCGGTCGGAACGGTCCAGGCCATCCAGTCCATATCTGTTCTCCCTCAGATCAGACGCGGCCCAGGGCAAAGCCCTTGGCGATGTAGTTGCGGACGAAGTAGATCACCAGCGCGCCGGGGATGATGGTCAGCACACCGGCTGCCGCCAGCACGCCCCAGTCCATGCCCGAGGCCGAGACCGTGCGGGTCATTGTCGCGGCAATCGGCTTGGCGTTCACCGACGTGAGCGTGCGCGACAGGAGCAGCTCGACCCAGGAGAACATGAAGCAGAAGAACGCGGCCACACCGATGCCGCTCGCAATCAGCGGCATGAAGATCTTCACGAAGAAGCGGCCGAACGAGTAGCCGTCGATATAGGCGGTCTCGTCGATTTCCTTCGGCACGCCGCGCATGAAGCCTTCCAGGATCCACACCGCCAGCGGCACGTTGAACAGGCAGTGCGCCAGCGCAACGGCGATGTGCGTGTCGAACAGCCCGACCGACGAGTAGAGCTGGAAGAAGGGCAGAGCGAACACCGCCGGCGGCGCCATGCGGTTGGTCAGCAGCCAGAAGAACAGGTGCTTGTCGCCAAGGAACGTGTAGCGCGAGAAGGCATAGGCTGCCGGCAGCGCCACCGTGATCGAGATCACGGTGTTCATCACCACGTAGATCAACGAGTTGACGTAGCCCATGTACCAGCTCGGATCCGTGAGGATCGTCACGTAGTTGGCCAGCGTCGGCTCCTGCGGCCACAGCGAGAAGGTGGACAGGATTTCCGTGTTGGTCTTCAGGCTCATGTTGAGGAGCCAGTAGATCGGCAACAGCAGGAAGATCAGGTACAGGGCCATCACCACGGCGCGCGAGTTGAGGCCGGTGCGGCTGGCGCTGCGGCTGCGGGCCGGGGTGGAGGCGGTCATGGTCGCGGCGCCCATCAGAAGCCATCCCTTTTGTCGAGGTTGGTCATCACGGTGTAGAACACCCAGGAAATCAGCAGGATCACGAGGAAGTACATGATCGAGAAGGCGGCGGCCGGACCGAGGTCGAACTGGCCGAGTGCCATCTTGACCAGGTCGATCGACAGGAAGGTCGTCGAGTTGCCCGGCCCGCCACCGGTCACCACGAAGGGCTCGGTGTAGATCATGAAGCTGTCCATGAAGCGCAGCAGGATGGCGATCATCAGCACGCCCTGCATCTTCGGCAGCTCGATGTAGCGGAACACGCTCCAGCGGCTCGCCTGGTCGATCTTGGCCGCCTGATAGTAGGCATCCGGGATCGACTGCAGGCCGGCGTAGGCGAGAAGGGCCACCAGCGACGTCCAGTGCCAGACGTCCATGACGATGATCGTGGCCCAGGCGGCAACCGCATCCTGCGTGTAGTTGTAGTCGATGCCGAGCGCATGCAGCGTGGCGCCGAGGAGCCCGATGTCGACGCGGGCGAAGATCTGCCAGATGGTGCCAACCACGTTCCACGGAATGAGCAGCGGCAGCGCCATCAGGATGAGGCAGAACGAGGCCCAGAAGCCGCGCTTGGGCATGTTGAGCGCGATGAAGATGCCGAGCGGGATCTGGATCGCCAGGATCGTGGCCGAGAAGATCAGCTGCCGGCCAAGGGCCGCCCACAGGCGTTCGGCCGCCAGCATTTCCTCGAACCATTCGGTGCCGGCCCAGAAGAACTGGTTGTTGCCGAACGTGTCCTGGACCGAGTAGTTGACCACCGTCATCAGCGGGATCACCGCCGAGAAGGCGACGATCACGAGCACGGGAAGGACCAGGAACCAGGCCTTGTGGTTGACGGTCTTTTCCATCAGGCGGCCTCCCCCGGAACGCGCCAGCTGTTGGCATAGACATTGACGCGCGCCGGATCGAACACCACGCGGGTCATGTCGGACGTGATGCGGTCGCTCTCGCCCGCGATGATGTTGATGTCGGACCCGAAGAACTCGGCCCGGACGATCTTGTGCCGGCCCACGTCCTCGACGCGGCGCACCTTGACGGGCAGGCCCTCGCTGTCGGACAGGCGGGCGAACTCCGGCCGCACGCCGATCTGCACCTTGCCGTCAAGCTTGGCGTAGCCCTGGCCGAGCGGGATGGTCGCCCCGTTCACATAGGCCGTCGTCCCCTCGACCTTCGCATCCATGAGGTTCATGCCGGGCGAGCCGATGAAATAGCCAACGAAGGTGTGCGCCGGACGCTCGAACAGCTCCTGCGGCGTGCCGATCTGCACCACACGGCCGTCGTACATCACCACCACCTTGTCGGCGAAGGTCAGCGCCTCGGTCTGGTCATGCGTCACGTAGATCATGGTGTGGCCGAACTCGTGATGCAGCGACTTCAGCTGCGTCCGGAGCTCCCACTTCATGTGCGGGTCGATGACGGTGAGCGGCTCGTCGAACAGCAGCGCGTTCACGTCCTCGCGCACCATGCCGCGGCCGAGCGAGATCTTCTGCTTGGCATCGGCCGTCAGGCCGCGCGCCTTGCGGTCGAGAACGTCCTCCATCCCGATCATGCGCGCGATCTTCTGCACGCGGTCGGCGATGTAGGCCGGGGTGGCGCCCCGGTTCTTGAGCGGGAACGCAAGGTTTCCGCGCACGGTCATGGTGTCGTAGACGACAGGGAACTGGAACACCTGCGCGATGTTGCGCTCCGCCGTCGCCTTTTCGGTGACGTCGACGTCGTTGAACAGGATGCGGCCCTGGCTCGGCACCAGCAGGCCCGAGATGATGTTGAGCAGCGTGGACTTGCCGCAGCCGGACGACCCCAGCAGCGCATAGGCCTCGCCATCGTTCCAGACGTGATTGAGTTCCTTCAGCGCGAAGTCGTCTTCCGACTGCGGGCGCGGATTGTAGGAATGCGCGAGATTGTCGAGCGTGATCTTGGCCATGGGTCCCTCCTCACGCTGCCAGCGCATAGGCGGCCGGAGCCACCAGCGTGCCGTCCTGGCCGAAGACATAGACATGCGACGGGTCGAGATAGACCTTGAGCGCCGTGCCGAGGGTCAGATCATGCACGCCGTGCACGAGCCCGACCCAGCGTTCGCCGTGGTGCTCTAGGTGCACGAAGGTCTCCGAGCCGGTGATTTCGGTCACTGCCAGATTGGCGGTGAACTCCATCGCATCCGCCCCGTGCCGGTGCAGCTCGAGATGGTTGGGCCGGAAGCCGGCGATGTAGCGACCGTCGTTCAGCTCGGCGAGCTTGCCCGCGGCCGGGATCGACTGACCGTCCCCGAACATCAGCTTGGAACCCGCCTTGGCGATCTGCAGGAAATTCATCGGCGGATCGGAGAACACGCGCGCCGTCGTGGCATCGACGGGCCGGCGATAGACCTCGGGCGTCGGCCCGAACTGGGTCACGCGGCCCTGCCACAGTGTGGCGGTGTTGCCGCCGAGCAGCAGCGCCTCTTCCGGTTCCGTCGTCGCGTAGACGAAGATCGAACCCGAGGCCTCGAAGATCTTCGGGATCTCGACGCGCAGCTCCTCGCGCAGCTTGTAATCGAGGTTGGCGAGCGGCTCGTCCAGCAGCACCAGGCCCGCATCCTTGACCAGCGCGCGAGCCAGCGCACAGCGCTGCTGCTGGCCACCGGACAGCTCGAGCGGCTTGCGCTTCAGCATCGGCGTCAGCTTCATCAGCTCCGCCGTCTTGCGCACCGCCTTGTCGATCTCGGCCGACGACTTGCCCATCAGCCTGAGCGGGCTTGCGATGTTGTCGTAGACGCTCATCGCCGGATAGTTGATGAACTGCTGGTAGACCATCGCGATGGCGCGATCCTGCACGCGCACGCCGGTCACGTCCTTGCCGTTCCAGATGATCTTGCCCGTCGTCGGCTTGTCGAGGCCGGCCATCAGGCGCATCAGCGACGTCTTGCCGGACAGCGTCGGTCCGAGCAGGACATTCATGCTGCCCTCGCGCAAGGTCAGGTCAGTCGAGTGGATGTGCGTCTGCCCACCCACGACCTTGGAGACACCCTCCAGGACCAGGGTCATATCTTCCGTCCTCCCATTCCTGCTATTGCGCTGCGGCGGCTGCGTGCCGGAGCGAGCAGGCGTTCCTTATCCATTCGTCAAGCGCGGCCACCTCGGCGGCGCTCAGGCGAAGACCGAGCTTCGAGCGACGCCAGACGACGTCCTCGGCGCTGCGGGCATATTCCTTGTCGATCAGCCAGCTGACTTCGCGCTCGGTGAGGTTGGCACCGAAATGGCGACCCAGCTCCTCCACCTTTTCGGCTCCGGCCAGGACGTCGGCCGCTTCCGTGCCATAGGCCTTGACCAGGCGGCGGGCCCAGCGGTCGTCAAGGAAGACGTGGCGGGCGCGCAGCGACCGGACCAGATCCTCGACCCCGTCGACCGGGAAGTTGCCGCCCGGCAACGGCACCCGGGCCGTCCAGGCGCCACCGGCCATCGGGAAGAAGGGCACGATCTTTTCCAGCGCATGCTCGGCGAGCTTGCGATAGGTCGTGATCTTGCCGCCGAAGACATTGAGCAGCGGCGCGCCGCCGGTCTCGTCGACCTTCAGCACGTAGTCGCGGGTGGCCGCTGTCGCGGACTTGGCCCCGTCGTTGTAGAGCGGGCGCACGCCCGAATAGCTCCAGACGATGTCGTCCACCGTGACCGGCTTCTTGAAGTAGCCGGAGGCGAACCTGAGCAGGTAGTCGCGCTCCTGATCCGTGCAGACCGGCTGGATGCCGGGCTCCGGATGGTCGGCATCCGTGGTGCCGATCAGGGTGAAGTCGGTCTCGTAGGGAATGGCGAAGATGATGCGGCCGTCCTCGCCCTGGAAGAAGTAGCACTTGTCGTGGTCGTAGAGCTTCTTCGTGACGATGTGGCTGCCGCGGACCAGGCGCACGCTCTCCTGCGAGTTGGAACGCACCGTGTTGCGGATCACGTCGCCGACCCAGGGACCACCGGCATTGACCAGCATCCGGGCACGGCGGCGGAACTGTTCCCCCGTCTCGCGGTTTTCCAGCAGCATTTCCCAGAGGCCATCGACACGCTCGGCCGACAGCACCTTGGTGCGCACCATGATTTCCGCGCCCCGGTCGACGGCATCGCGGGCGTTGAGGATGACGAGGCGCGAATCCTCGATCCAGCAGTCCGAGTACTCGTAGGCCTTGGCAAACCGGTCCTGCAGCGGCTTGCCTTCCGGACCGGCCTTCAGGTCCACCGTCGCGGTGCCGGGCAGGATCTTGCGACCGCCGAGATTGTCATAGAGGAACAGCCCGAAGCGGATCAGCCAGGCCGGGCGACGGCCTTTCATCCAGGGCATGACCATATTCAGCAGCTTGGAGGTCGGCGTCTCGCCCTCGAAGCGCATGTCCTTGTGATAGGGCAGCACGAAGCGCATCGGCCAGGAAATGTGCGGCATGGCGACAAGCAGCGTCTCGCGCTCGATCAGCGCCTCGCGCACCAGCCGCACCTCGAAATACTCGAGATAGCGCAGACCGCCATGGAACAGCTTGGTCGACGCCGATGACGTGGCGGAGGCGAGGTCGTTCATCTCCGCCAGCGACACGCTCAGGCCGCGCCCTGCCGCATCACGGGCGATGCCGCAGCCATTGATGCCGCCGCCGATGATGAAGAGATCGACCACCTGGTCTTGCTGCGATGCCACGGACACGAACCTCCCGGAACCGGTCTTTTGTGAACACAAACGAACCACAAAAGGACTCCTTTCGTCAATGAGCGATTTTCGTTTCTGTTCGTTTTTGATTCTTCGCGTCCGACCAAGCACTTAGCTTCGCCAAGCCGTTGCAAACATTGGGTTCGCGCCCATGCTGCGGAGATTTCAGCGTTTTTTGTGCATCGCACACAACGTGCGGCACCGCAAAAAACCCGGGCCGGCAGCGCGACCGATGTTCGCAGGCACGGCAAAAACTTGAAAAAGAGAGCCAAAGCGAACATATTGCCCGTGACCCAAGGGAACATGATCGTGTCGCAGACCTTCCGCCAGCCAGAGATCCTCGAGCTTGCCCGCCAGCAGGGAAAGGTCACCGTCGAGGGTCTGGCCGAACACTTCGGTGTCACCGTCCAGACCATCCGCCGTGACCTCGCCGAACTCGCCGACAGCGGGCGGCTGGAACGGGTGCACGGAGGGGCGATCCTGCCCTCCGGCGTGACCAACATCGGCTACGAGGACCGCCGCAACCTGAACCGCGAGGCCAAGACAGCCATTGCGGTGCAATGCGCGCGGGCTATTCCGAGCGACGTGTCGGTGTTCCTCAACATCGGCACCAGCACCGAAGCGGTCGCCCGCGAGCTGCTGCACCATCGCAACCTGATGGTGGTGACCAACAACATGAACGTGGCCAACATCCTGGTTGCCAATCCGGAATGCCAGGTGATTGTCGCCGGCGGCGCGCTGCGGCGCACCGACGGAGGTCTCGTCGGCAACCTGACGACACGGACCATCGAACAGTTCAAGTTCGACTTTGCCGTGATCGGATGCTCGGCGCTGGACGAGGATGGCGACCTGCTCGACTTCGACATCCAGGAGGTGGGCGTCAGCCAGACCATCATCCGCCAGGCGCGCAAGACCTTCCTCGTCTCGGATCACTCCAAGTTCCAGCGCACCGCCCCGGCCCGCATCACCTCGCTGGCCCGCATCGACACCTTCTTCACCGACCATCCGCTGCCCAGCCCCCTCGCGATCCGCTGCGAGGGCTGGGGCACCAAGGTCGTCGTCTGCGGCGAGGGCTGAGGCAACGGGCCTGTGGCACACCGCCCCTCCGCCAAAAAAACGGCTGACAAGCGGCGTCCGGGGGACTAGAGCCTGCCGCAGTCATTCCCGTGCCGGAGGCCCCGATGTCCGCGAAGCCGCACACCCTGATCGCTCCCTCCATGCTTGCCAGCGACTTCTCGCGTCTCCGCGACGAGATCCGGGCAATCGACGCCGCCGGGGCCGACTGGATCCATCTTGACGTGATGGATGGCCATTTCGTGCCGAACATCACCTTTGGGCCCGATGTGATCGCCGCCATGCGGCCGCACACCACCAAGGTGTTCGACACCCACCTGATGATCGCCCCCTGCGACGCCTATCTCGAGGCCTTCGCCAAGGCCGGGTCCGACATCATCACGGTCCACGCCGAGGCAGGCCCGCATCTCGACCGCTCGCTGCAGGCAATCCGGGCGCTTGGCAAGAAGGCCGGCGTCTCGCTCAACCCGAGCACCCCGGAAAGTGTCATCGAGTATGTGCTGGACCGGCTCGACCTGATCCTCGTGATGACGGTCAACCCGGGCTTCGGGGGCCAGAAGTTCATCCCGGCGATGGTGGAAAAGGTCGCGCGTCTGCGGAAGATGGTCGGCGAGCGCCCGATCGACATCGAGATTGACGGCGGCGTCACCCCGGAGACAGCCCCGCTCGTCGCTGCTGCCGGCGCCAATGTGCTGGTCGCCGGGTCCGCCGTGTTCAAGGGCGGCACGCCGGAAACAGCGCACGTCTATGCCGCACAGATTGCCGCGATCCGTCAGGCGGCCGATGCCGCAACGCGGTCGTGAGCGGCGCAATGCGGGCGGTTGTCTTTGATCTGGACGGGACGCTGGTGGACAGCGTCGCCGCCATCGCCGATGTCGGCAACAGCCTGATGCTGGAGCTGGGCCTTGCGGCCCTCAGCGTCGACGAAGCGCGCGGCTATATCGGCAACGGCGCGGCGAAGTTCGTGGAGCGGGCGCTTGCCGCGCGCGCCGTCGACGCCGATGCAGCCACGCTTGCCCATCACGTCGAGCGCTTCGAGGAAATTTACGGTGCAGCGCCCGGCTCGGCCAACCCGCCGTTTGCCGGTGCCGAGCTGGCGCTCACGACCTTGAAGGCCGAAGGTGTCCGCATCGGGCTGTGCACCAACAAGCCCGGCATCCCGACCGCCAACCTCCTGGCAGCACTTGGCTGGAGCGAGCTGTTCGAGGTCGTCATCGCCGGTGACAGTCTGGCCACCCGCAAGCCGGATCCGGCGCCGCTGGTCGAGGCCGCCCGCCGTCTCGGCATCGAGGTCAGCGCGCCCGGCTTTGCCTATGTCGGCGACAGCGAAGTGGATGCGGAGACGGCCGAGCGCGCCGGCAGCCGCTTTGCGCTCTTCACCCGCGGCTACCGCAAGCAGCCGGTTGCCGCCCTGCCGCACACGATCGCCTTCGACGATCTGTCGGCCCTGCCTGCCCTTCTGGCCGATCTCGCCGCCCGCTGATCGCGCGGCGAGATCCTCCGTGCCCTGCCGTCAGTGGGCGACGCCCGAGCCGCCGACGCTGACGATGGTGTAGGGCATGCCCTCCACCTTGATCGTGCCGGCTTCCTTCAGCGTGTCGGCGTCGATCTTGCGGATGACGCCCGCGCGCGGGTCGGTGAGCAGCACCGTCTCGCCCGCCATCGCCAGACGCGGCCGCGGGTCAGACCAGTGACCGTCCATCGAATAGGCCTGCGTCACGGCTGCACTCGCCTCGATCTTCGCCTCCAGCATGTTGAAGCGGTGCAGGCTGCCGTCTTCCGTCAGGATGAAGGCATGCTCCGCGTGGGCCGGATCGAGGATGAAGTCGACGCGCCGGGCCGGCAGCCTGGCGTAGGTGAAATGCGGCGCATCCGCCGGATCGACCACGACAACGCCATCGGCGCCGTAATTGCCGAGGAAGGCCTGCATTCCCTTCACACCGAGCAGCGTTCCGGTCTTGCCCTGCGGCAGGTCCGGACCGTAGGGCAGCAGCTTGAACTCGGGCCTGGCCCCATCGGCCTTCACCGCCAGCACGCCGTCGCTGCAGCCTGCCGCCAGATAGGCACCCGAGAAGGCCTCCCCGTGGATGCCCGGGCAGGCGGCGAGATCCGATACCGGTTGTCCGGCCGGATCGAAAGCCTGCAGTCCGAGCCGCGGCAGGCTCTCCGAGCCGAGCGGCTTTTCCAGGGCCGACACGGTCGAGAGCACGTAGTCCCCCATCACCGCGACGAAGCCATGGTGCGGCACCGACTGGGGAAAGTCCTTCAGCACCGGATCACCGGCGAGCAGTCCCTTCACATCCGCAAGGGCCGCACGACCGTCCTTGTCGAAGTTCACGGCCAGCAGGCCGGAATGTTCCACCACATGGACCGGATAGCCGCCGGTCAGCGTGGTCGGCAGCTTGGCCGGATCACTGACCTCGATGTCGGAATGATCGCCATGGCTCTCGATGACGACACCAGTCTTGAGGAAATCGACCCGGTTCTTGTCGCCCTGCACGGCGGCGATGCCCTGGCCCTCGCCGAACGCATAGATGCGGGCCGGACCTTCCACGTCGAAGCTCCAGCGCGTGTCGGGCTGGTCCAGGTCCAGCGCGGTGATCTTGCCGCTCGCATGGTCGCCGATGAACACGCGCCAGTGGGTCTTGCTCGTCTCGCCGGCCGAAGCGGACAGCGTGTAGCCGGCCGCGAAAACCAGCGCGAGGGCTGTCGATCGCAGGAACATGGGAACTCCTATAAATGTTATTACATTACATTTATAGCCGTAACGCACTCCTTCCGGCGCTGCAAGCGTTCTCCGGGATCCCTCCGGGGCCTGTGGATGCCGCAGGCCAAAGCAAAAGGCCCGCCCCGGATCGACGGGACGGGCCTTGTCCGCTGCACCGGCGCCCGCTCTCAGTCGGCCGGGCCCAGCATCCGGCGTGGATCGACAAGGCGGTCAAAGTCCTCGGCCGCGACATAGCCCAGCGCCAGGCAGGCCTCGCGCAGCGACAGGTCGTGCTCGAAGGCGTGATGCGCCGCATGGCTTGCGCGGTCGTAGCCGATCACCGGCGACAGGGCCGTCACCAGCATCAGCGACCGTTCCACATAGGCCGCGATGCGGGGCTCGTTGGCGACCAGTCCCTCGACAAGGTGCGTCTGGAAGTTGCGTGACCCGTCCGCGAGCAGCCGCACGGACTGCAGCACCGCGTTGATCATCAGGGGCTTGTAGACATTCATCTCCAGCTGGCCGCCCGCCCCGCCGATGCCGACGGCCACATCATTGGCCATCACCTGCGCCGCCAGCATGGCCAGAGCCTCGCACTGGGTCGGATTGACCTTGCCTGGCATGATCGATGACCCCGGCTCGTTCGCCGGCAGGATCAGCTCGAACAGGCCGCAGCGGGGCCCGCAGGCCAGCAGCCGGATGTCGTTGGCAATCTTGAACAGCGAACCGGCGAGCGTTTTCAGCGCTCCGTGCAGCATCACCAGCCCGTCATGCGCCCCCTGCGCCGCGAACTTGTTGGGGTGGCTGACGAAAGGCAGACCGGTGAGCGCCGCGATGCGCGCGGCTGCCAGCTCGGCAAAGCCCTTCGGCGCATTGAGACCGGTGCCGACGGCTGTCCCGCCGAGCGCCAGCTTGAGGACATCCGGCAACGCCGCCTCGATCCGGGCGATGTTCTCGTCCAGCATCGTGACATAGCCGGAGACCTCCTGCCCGAGGGTCAGCGGCACGGCATCCTGGAGATGCGTCCGCCCGATCTTGATGATCCCCGCCCAGGCTGCGGCCTTGGCGTCGAGCCCGTCGCGCAGGCGCCGCACGGCGGGCAGCAGCCGTCCGGTTACGACCAGCGCTGCCGCCATGTGCATGGCGGCCGGAAAGCTGTCGTTCGACGACTGCGACATGTTCACATGGTCGTTGGGATGAACCGGCGTCTTCGAGCCCAGAACCCCGCCGGCCATCTCGATGGCACGGTTCGAGATGACCTCGTTGACATTCATGTTGGTCTGCGTCCCGCTGCCGGTCATCCACACATGCAGCGGGAAATGGTCGTCCAGACGGCCGGTCTTGACCTCCCGCGCGGCGGCGATCACCAGCGCGGCCAGCGCCGGGTCGAGCAGACCGAGATCCCGGTTCACCTCGGCGCAGGCCTCCTTCAGCACGCCATAGGCATGGATCAGCTCCAGCGGCATCCTTTCGATGCCGATGTCGAAATAGGTCAGGGACCGCTGGGTCTGGGCGCCCCAGTAGCGGTCTGCGGGAACTTCGATCTCGCCCATGCTGTCGGTTTCACGGCGCATGTCGGCTCCTTGCGCAATGGCGGGCCATGGCCCGCGGGATGCTCGCGTCCAGCGTCAGTCCTGCACGGGCGGATGGGGGCTGGCAAGCCGCCCGACCGGTGACCGCGCATGCGCCCTTCACGCGCCCGGCAATTTGCCCGATAACGGGGAGACAACAGGAAGGGACCCAGAGCCTTGATGACCCGACGTCGTTTCAATCAGTCAGCCCTGGCGCTCGGAGCCTCCCTGATGACGTCCGGCACCGGCTGGTCCGGCGCAAGCCGGCGGCTTCATGTCCCTGCTGAAGAGGCCCCGCACGAGGCCACCCTGATGCAATGGCCGGCGAGTCGCCTGGTGCACGATGATCCGGCCTTCCTGCAGATGCTGCAACAGACGATTGCCGACATCGCCAATGCCATCTCGGCCCACGAACCTGTGTGGATGCTCGCCGATGCCAGCCTGCATGGCTCGGCGCGAAAGCTGCTGTCCGCCCGTGTGACGCTCTGGGACATTCCGACCGAGGACCTGTGGTGCCGCGATTCAGGTCCTCTCTTTGCCCGTACCGACACGGGCCAGCGCGTCATCAGCCACATCGCGTTCAATGGCTGGGGCAACCGCCAACGTCATGAGCACGACGGCCGGATCGCCCGGCGCGTCGGCGAGCGGCTGGGCGTCCCGCTGATCGACAGCGGGCTCGTCGGCGAAGCGGGTGGCGTCGAGCACGACGGGCATGGGCTGCTGATTGCCCATGAAAGCTCCTGGGTCCATGACAACCGCAACCCCGGACTGTCACGCGACGAGATCGAAAGGCGCCTGCTTGTGGCCTATGGCGCAGAGCGCATGATCTGGTCTTCGGGCCTCCGGGACCACGACATCACCGACTATCACATCGACAGCCTCGCCCGCCTCACCGCCCCTGGGCGCGTCCTCATGACCCTGCCGGATCGACCGGACCGGCGCGATCCGTTCCATGCCGCCGCACTTGTGACCCGGCAGCAGCTCGAAGCGGCAGGGCTGGAGGTCGATGTGATTCCGGAACCGGTGCGGCGCCGCGTCAGGCGCGATGACTTCGTTGCCTCCTATGTCAACTTCCTGGTCTGCAACGGTGCGGTGATCGCGCCGCAGTTCGGTGACACCGACACGGACGCCATCGCCCGGGAGGCACTCTCACGGCATTATCCCGGCCGCGAGATCGTCATGCTCGACACCGACCCCCTTGGCGAGATCGGCGGCGGCATTCACTGCGCAACGCAACAGGTACCGGCAGCATGAGGTGGTTGACCCGACACGCCGCAGCAATCAACGCTGCGGCTGCCCTTGTCACGGCGGTCACGGCGCTTGGTGCCCTGCTGGCGGTGAAGGTCCAGCTGGACGAGGCCGACCGGCTGCAGCGGCTCCAGTCTGCCCGTGACGCCTATCGGGCCCACCTGACACTGGCGATCAGCAGCCCCGAGTACGCCCGTCCGGATGACGCCTGCGCCTTGCTGAGCGGACCAAAGGCGGCCGCCTACGAGGCCTTCGTCGACCACTTGCTCTACTCCGCCGAACAGATGCTCGAGAGCGAGCCGCACTGGGAGGCAACCTTCAACGGGTTGCTGTCCGAGCACCCGGAACTCGTTTGCACGATGCAGGAGGCCGGCGACGATGGCAGCGCGATGCAGCAGCTGATCACCCGCTTCCGTCAGTCCCAGTGCAGCGCGGTCGTCGCCTGCCGGTCGCCGGTCGACTGACGATCCCGGTGCGGACATCATCTGCACACCCCCTCTTGCAACTCATTCGCAATTGCACCATCTTTCTTGCAAGTCGTTCTTAAAAGCGTTTGCGTTTGGCCCGCATCCGCGCGACAGTGATCGGAAAGGATGGACAGAATGGCGCTCGACCGGCGTAACTTCCTCAAGGCTACAGTTGCAGCTACGGCCCTGGCCACGGTGCCGGCGGTCTCCCTTGTGTCATCCGGGCCGGCGCTTGCAGCCGCCCCGGCCGCAGCGCCTGCCGCCGGCGCGCTCACGGTCGTCACCACGACCGGGATGATTGCCGATGCCGCCCGCCGGGTCGGTGGCGAGGCGGTGTCTGTCACCTCCCTCATGGGTCCCGGCGTCGATCCGCATGCCTATCGCCAGACCCGCACGGACATCGTTGCCATGACGCGGGCCGATCTCGTGCTCTGGCACGGGCTCTATCTCGAAGCCCAGATGGAAGACTTCTTCGCCGACCTTGGCCGCAAGCGGCAGGTGGTGGCGGTGGCCGACGGTCTTGACCGCGCCCGCCTGCTCTCCCACGCCGACTATGCCGGCCGTTTCGATCCGCATGTCTGGATGGACCCGATGCTGTGGTCGGGCGTCGTGATCGCCGTGCGTGACGCGCTGACCGCGGCCCGCCCCGGGCAGGCCCCGCTCTTTGCCGCCAATGCCGAGGCCCATCTGGCGGAGCTGGCCGGCCTTGACGCCTATTCCCGCCAGGTGCTCGGGACGGTTCCCGAAGCGTCCCGCGTGCTGCTCACCGCCCATGACGCCTTCGGCTATTTCGGTCGCGCCTACGGCTACGAGGTGATCGGGATCCAGGGCATCTCGACCCAGAGCGAGGCCGGACTGAACCGTGTCGCCGAACTGGTCGATCTGCTGGTGAGCCGCAAGATCGGGGCCGTCTTCGTCGAGAGCTCCGTCTCGGACCGCAACATCCGTGCCCTGATCGAAGGCGCTGCATCGCGCGGACATGCCGTCACCATCGGCGGCGAGCTGTTCTCCGACGCCATGGGACAATCCGGAACCTACGAGGGCACGTATCTCGGGATGATCGACCACAACGTCACCCTTGTGGCGCGCGCGCTCGGGGGCACCGCTCCGGCGCGCGGCATGAACGGGACCCTGTCGGCCGGCCTCTGAGCCCCGCCCCTCCGACCCAGGCAGACGCTGCCCGGCAGGGGCAGGCGACGCGAGACTGAAGGACAAGATCATGACCCCTCCCCTTGAACTTGTCACCCCAGCACCGGCCGGCGCCGGGGCACCGCTTGCCCAATCAGCAGCCCAGTCCGCAACCCAGTCCCCAGCCCTGTCCATTTCCGGCCTCACCGTGTCCTATGGCGGCAAGCCGGCGGTGTTCTCCGTCGATGCCACCATCCCGGAAGGCGCGATGGCTGCGATCATCGGACCGAACGGGGCCGGCAAGTCGACATTGCTCAAGGCGACGCTCGGCATTGTCTCCCGCCTGTCCGGGCGCGTCGCCGTCTTCGGCAAGCCGCTCGAACAGTCCCGGCACCGCATCGCCTACGTGCCGCAGCGCGCCTCGGTGGACTGGGATTTTCCGACCACCGTGGCCGATGTGGTGCTGATGGGCCTCAACCGGGAACTGGGCCTCCTCGGGCTCGTGCGCCGGTCGCACCGCGCCTTTGCCCGGGCCTGTCTCGACCGGGTCGGCATGGCAGACTTCGCCGGTCGCCAGATCGGGCAACTGTCGGGCGGACAGCAGCAGCGCGTGTTCCTGGCCCGCGCCCTGGCCCAGAAGGCGGATCTCTACCTGCTGGACGAGCCTTTTGCCGGGGTCGACGCCGCCACCGAACGGGCGATCGTCGATGTGCTGAAGACGCTGAAGGCGGAAGGGCGCACGGTCGTCTGCGTGCACCACGACCTTGCCACCGTCGCCGCCTACTTCGACCACTGCCTGATGATCAACCTGCGCAAGATCGCGGAGGGACCGGTCGCCGCGACCTTCACCCAGGCCAACCTGCAGGCCACCTACGGCGGCCGCCTCGCCGGGTCGCATCTCGACCAGCTCCGCCTGCCGGCCTGACCCTCATGGACACCGCAGCCCCAGCCCTTCTGCCCCCCATTGTCCTCGCCTTCATCGAGGCCCTGACCTTCCGGGCCGGCTACAATGCGGCCCTTGTCGCCCTGGGCGCCGCGCTGCTCGGGGCGGCAGCCGGGGCCGCCGGCACCTTCCTGTTCCTGCGCAAGCGCACGCTGGTCAGCGACGCCATCGCCCACGCCACCCTGCCCGGCGTCGGACTGGCGTTCATCCTCATGGTGGCCCTGGGCGGCTCCGGACGCGCCTTGCCCGGCCTGCTCATCGGATCCGCCCTCTCCGCCGGGCTCGGCCTGCTCGCCGTCACGGCAATCACCCGCCACACGCGCCTCGCCGAGGACACGGCCATCGGCGCCGTCCTTTCTGTCTTCTTCGGCTTCGGCATCGTCCTCCTGACCGTCATCCAGGTGATGGAAAGCGGTCGCCAGGCGGGGCTCGAGGGGTTCCTGCTCGGCTCGACCGCCGGCATGCTGTTCCAGGACGCGGTGCTGATCGCGGCCGGCAGTGCGGTCTGCGCCTTGCTGCTGCTCCTGTTCCGTCGTCCGCTCACGCTGGTCTGCTTCGATCCGGGCTATGCCGAGGCCTCGGGGGTATCCACCAGCCGGATGGATGCGCTGATGCTCGGGCTTGTGCTGGCCATCACCGTGATCGGCCTGAAACTGGTCGGCCTCATCCTGATTGTCGCGCTGCTGGTCATCCCGCCGGTGACCGCCCGCTTCTGGAGCGAGCGCACCGGCACCGTCACAGGCCTCGCGGCGCTGTTCGGCGCGCTCGCGGGATATCTCGGCGCGGCCCTCTCCGCGTCGGCGCCCAACCTGCCAACCGGTCCGATCATCGTCCTGGTCGGGGTCGCGCTCTTCGTCGTCTCCCTGCTGGTCGCACCGCAGCGCGGCGTGCTGGCCAGCGCCCTCGCCCACCGCCGCTTCCAGCATCGGGTTCACCTGCGCCAGGGGCTCCTGTCCCTGGCCCATGGCGAACCGATCCATGACCGGCTGACCCTGAAGGTCCTGACGTCCGCCGGCTACCTGCGCCGCGACCGGCAACCGACCGAAGCCGGCCGGGCAGAGGCGGCCCGCGCGCTTCTGGACGAGAACCGCTGGCGCATTGCCCGGCAGCTGCACCCCGAGGAAGCAGTCGGCGGCCGCTATGACGGGCTGACGGCGATTGCCGATGTGCTCACCCCGGACGAGATCGCGGTTCTCGACACCCATCTCGGGCCGCGTCCGGTGGAGGCATGACCATGGGATCCGACTTCGTCCAGCTCAGCCTGACGCCGCTGCTCACCGGCTGCCTTGCGGCCATCGCCTGCGCCCTGCCCGGCAACTTCCTGATCCTGCGCCGGCAGGCGCTGGCTGGTGACGCCATCTCGCATGTCGTGCTGCCCGGCATCATCCTCGCCTTCCTGGTCACGGGCTCGCTCGAGACGGGACCGATGCTGGCCGGTGCCGCGGCCGCCGCGCTCGTGGCCGTCGTCCTCATCGAGCTGATCCGGCGGATCGGCCGGATCGAGCCGGGCGCCGCCATGGGCGTCGTCTTCACCGGCCTTTTTGCCGCCGGCGTCCTTCTGCTCGAGCAGAGCAACACCGCCGGCGTCCACCTCGACGTGGAACATGCGCTTTATGGCAATCTGGAAAGCCTGATCTGGCTGTCAGCGGAGGACTGGTCGTCGCTGCTCGATCCGGCTGCCCTCGCGGACCTGCCGCCGGAGCTCCTGCGCATGGCGGCAACCGCCGCCGTCATCGTGCTTCTGACCATCCTTTTCTGGCGGCCGCTGAAGCTGTCCACCTTCGACGAGGGCTACGCCGCCGCCATCGGCCTGCCGGTCACGGCCATCAGCCTCGGCCTCGTGATGACGGCTGCCCTTGCCGCCGTCGCGGCCTTCGACGCGGTCGGGTCGATCATTGTCATCGCCATGTTCATCTGTCCGCCTGCGACTGCCCGGCTGATGACCGACAGTCTGGCGCGTCAGGTCGGCTGGAGTGTCGTCTTCGCGACCTCCGCGGCCACCATCGGCTATCTTCTCGCAGGCTACGGGCCCGGGCTGCTCGGCTCCGACCACGCCGTCAGCGCGGCCGGCATGATCGCGACGGTAGCCGGCCTTCAGCTGGCCGCCGCCTGCTGCCTCGCGCCACGCCGGCGCCGGATCGGAGCCGCCCGGGAAGGTTGAATTCGACCGTATTTCCTAAGACGTCGTTTACCCCGATTGCAACTCGCGCGCGCTGTTAGGGAAGCTTTACCCCTCGATCCTGTACAAGGTGCAAGGATTGGAGAGGTGAATGCTGACAGTTCTGTCCTGCATTGCTGTTGCGCATGACCTGCGCTACGTGGCGCTCGCCGCGCTCATCTGCGTCATGGGGTCAGTCCTCTCGATGCGGCTGATCGCGCGTGTCCGCCGCAGCCGCGATTCCCGCCGCTGGCTCTGGCTTTTCCTCGCCTCTCTCGTGGCCGGCAGCACCATCTGGACAACTCATTTTGCCTCGATGCTGGGCTATGTGGTGCCCTTCGAGCGCTCCTTCGAGCCGGTGATCACGCTGGTCAGCCTGCTGATGGTGATCGCGTCGAGCGCTGCCGGCTTCATGCTCGCTGCCCGCACATCCTCCAGCGCCTTCATCGAGATCGGCGGCCTGATCTTCGGCCTCGGCATTGCCGCGATGCACTACACCGGCATGAGCGCCTTCCTCGTCCCCGGCTACATCGAGTGGAACTGGAATTTCGTTGTCGCCTCGATCCTGCTGGGCGGACTGTTCGGCGCCGTGGCGATGAACCGCATCTCGCGCCCGGTCACGCGGTTCTGCCGCTATGGCGCGTCGGTGGCGATGATCATCGCCATCGTCACGATGCACTTCACCGGCATGAGCGCGATCACCATCGTCCCGCTCGGCGGCACCGAGATCCCGCCGCAGGCGATGCCGGATGGCTACATGCTGGCGGCCGTCATCAGCATCAACCTGCTGATCCTGGCGACCGTGGGCTCGGCCTATGCCATCGATGTCCATTCCTCCAAGGAGGCGGACGCCAACTACGAGCGGCTCGCGCTGTTCGATGCCCTGACCGGCCTTCCGAACCGGACCAATGCCGAGCGCACCCTCGCCGGCATGATCCAGGCCAACACCCAGACGACGGCCAGGGTGGTGGTGGTCGCAATCGATCTCGAGCAGTTCCGCAACATCAACGGCGCCCACGGCCAGCAGACCGGGGACGCGGTGCTGCGCCAGCTCAGCGCACGGCTGCATGACGCCCTGCAGCCGGACGAATTCGTGGCGCGCATCGGCGGAGACGAGTTCATCGCCCTCAAGCGCAATGTCTTCGGGCGGGGCGACGCCATGCGGTTCGCCAAGCGCCTGCATCTGGCCATCGTCGGTCCGCATCTGATCGACGACACCCGGATCTCGCTCGGCAGCGGGATCGGCATCGCCTTGTCGCCGGACCATGGCATGGAGCCCAGGCAGCTCATCACCCGCGCCGAACTCGCGGCCGCACAGGCCAAGACGCTCGGCAGCAACCAGATCTGCCGCTACACCGAAGGCATGGACGAGGACAATCGCAACCGCGCGGTACTCGCCATCGACCTGCGCGCGGCCATCGCCGGCAACCAGCTCGAGATCTACTACCAGCCACAGAACGACACCCGCACCCGCGAGATCGTCGGCTTCGAGGCTCTGGTGCGCTGGAACCATCCGAGCCTTGGGACGATTTCGCCGGGCCTGTTCATCCCGATCGCCGAGCGCAACGGCCTGATCCTTGACATCGGCGACTATGTCCTGCGCCAGGCCTGCCGCGACGCGGCCTCCTGGCCCGAGCGCTACACGGTCGCCGTCAACGTCGCGCCCTATCAGCTGACGCAGGCAGACCTTCCGGCGCGCGTGTCCGAGGTCCTTGGCGAAACGGGGCTCGATCCGAGGCGGCTGGAAATCGAACTGACGGAAAGCGGTCTGATCGAGGACCGGAACCGGGCCCTGTCCACCATCACGCGCCTGCGCGAGCTGGGCGTGACGGTTGCGATGGACGACTTCGGCACCGGCTACTCGTCTCTGGCGCTGCTGCAGAATTTCCCCTTCGACAAGATCAAGATCGATCGCAGCTTCGTGCAGAGCGTCGGTGAGAAGCCACAGTCGGCAGCGATCGTGCGCGCCACGCTGCTCATCGCCGAAAGCCTCGGCATTCCCGTCCTGGCCGAGGGCGTGGAGACGGAAGAGGAACTGAGCTTCCTGCGCGAACAGGGCTGCCCCACGGTGCAGGGCTTCCTGTTCGGCCGGCCAATGCCGCTGGCCTCCGCCCAGGTGCTGATGCTGCGCGACGGGCTGCATCTGGCCAGTCTCGCCGACCGGCTGCAGGGCGACCGCGATGCGGCGGAAAAGTCGGTGCCCCGGGCAGCCGGGGCCTGACGCGGCCCGCAGGGCCATGCTAGACAGGTACGGAACACGGTCTCTCTGAAGCCCTTCCGCGCCCTCCCCTGCCCTGCGAGCCATGCGCCCGATCATCCCCTTCGTCACCCGGATCTCAGCCGAAGAACAGGCAACCTGGCACGCGACGTTTCGCGCCCGGATGCCCGACTTCGACGTCAGGCCGCTCGCCGACCTGAGCGACGCGGACTGCCGGGACGCGAAAGTGGCAATCGTAGCCAATCCGGAACCTGCGGAGCTGCGCCGGCTGCCCTCGCTCGTGTTCGTGCAGAGCCTGTGGGCGGGCGTCGAACGCCTGGTGAGCGAGCTGGAGGACCAGCCCTTTGCCATCGTGCGCATGACCGATCCGCAGCTGGCCGAGACGATGGCCGAAGCGGTCCTGACTTTCGTGCTGTACCTGCACCGGGACGGGCCGGCCTATCGCGCACAGCAGATCCGGCACGTCTGGTCGGAGCGCCCCTATCGCCCTGCGCGCGAACGGCGGATCGGCGTGCTCGGGCTCGGGAACCTCGGCGCCCTCGCAGCCACGCGCCTTGTCGCCAACGGGTTTCCCGTCGAGGGCTGGAGCCGGACACCGAAGGCTGTTGCGGGTGTTTCCTGCCACAGCGGCGAGGACGGGCTCGACCGGGTCTTGTCCCGGTCGGACATTGTCGTGGTGCTGCTCCCGCTCACAAGCGGGACACGCGCGCTCCTCGACGCACGCCGTCTGGCACGGCTGCCCAGCGGGGCAGCCCTCATCAATTTCGCCCGCGGGCCGATTGTCGACACCGAGGCGCTGGTTGCAGCCCTTGACGACGGCCACCTCGGTCATGCGGTGCTGGACGTCTTTGCGCGCGAGCCGCTTCCGGCGGACGACCCGCTCTGGGACCATCCGGGCGTGACGATCCTGCCGCATGTCAGCGCACCCACCACACCGGAAACCGCAACCCGGCTGGTGGCGGAAAACCTGCACCGCTTCTTCGCCACCGGCATGATCCCGGAGGCCGTGGACCGCGACCGGGGCTACTGACGCCGAAGGCCTGCCGCAGCGCAGGCGAAGCCACGCGGCGCGCCCTGCCATCCGCAGGCCCCGTCCCTGGCCGGGAAATGCGCGCGCATGTCGCCTTCCTGTCAAATATCGGCATTATGAGAGGGCTCGCGAGTCATCCGCATGACTTGACGCCCTCCCGCCTGTCCCGGATCCGCCTGCTGGCCGATCACCCGCCGCGAAGGACATTTTCATGAGCTCTCTCCCGATTGCCGGTGCAGCCCTGACGCTCGACGCCTATGAGCGCCACCGCACGCTGATGACCGAAAAGCCGCGCGACCTCGAGCTGCAGGATTTCGTCAACGCCGAGGTCCTCAACGGCGACTGGTCACCACTCGTCGCCCGGGCCCGCAAGGTGCTGGATGGCCACACCGGTCGCATCGGCATCCACGGACCGTTCTGGGGCATGAACATCGCCAACCCGGATCCGGACATTGCCGCCGTCGTGACCCGCCGCCTGCTGCAGGGCCTCGAGGTCTGCGAGGCGTTGGGGGCGACCCACATGGTGGTGCACAGCCCCTACTCGACCTGGGACGACAACAACCTCGACAACTATCCCCGGGCGCGCGAGCGCCTGATCGAGCGCTGCCATGCGATCATGGCGGAGCCGGTGAAGCGGGCCGAGGCGATCGGCTGCGAGCTGGTGATCGAGAACATCGAGGACAAGAACCCGCGTGACCGCGTGATCCTCGCCGACAGCTTCAACTCCAGCGCCGTGGCGGTCTCGATCGACACCGGCCACGCCCATTACGCCCACGGCTCGACCGGCGCGCCCCCGGTGGACTACTACGTCCGGGCTGCCGGCAACCGTCTGCGCCACATCCACCTGCAGGACGCCGACGGCTATGCCGACCGTCACTGGAGCCTCGGCCAGGGGACGATCCGCTGGCACGCGGTCTTCGCCGCACTGGCCGAGCTGACCAGCGAACCGCGCCTGATCATCGAACTGCGCAACCTGGACGAGGTCCCGGCCTCGATTGCCTGGCTTCAGGCCCAGGGTCTGGCGCAGTAACCTGCAAACCCACAGCGACCGGACAGGACCCCCATGATGACACGCCTGGAACACCCCGTTGCCCTGCGCCCGCTGGAAACGGTGTTTGACAACGCCAGACTGGTGCTGGCCGACCGGGTCGTCGACGGCCATCTGGTCCTGCGCGACGGGCAGATCGCGGAGATCGGCGAGGGGCGCGCCCCCGCCGGTCTTGCGTCCGTCGATCTGGAGGGCGACTACCTGCTGCCAGGCCTTGTCGACATCCACACCGACCATCTCGAGAAACACGTGTTCCCGCGCGCGCACGTGAAATGGAACCCGTTGCGGGCGGCCCTCGCCCATGACAGCCAGATCATCGGCGCCGGCATCACCACCGTGTTCGACAGCCTCTGCGTCGGTGCGACCGTGAAGAACCCGGAACGCCTGGAAATCCTGGCTCCGATGATCGACGCGCTCGAGCAGGCCCAGGCCGCGGGGATGATGCGTGCCGAGCATCTGGTGCACCTGCGCTGCGAGATCGTCGACACGCATACGCCTGCCCTGACCGAAGCCAACATTTCCCGCGACATTGTCCGGATCGTCTCGGTCATGGAGCATCTGCCCGGACGGCGGCAGAGCCGCGATGTCGAGGCCTACATCAACCGCCGCATGGCCGAGACCGGACACGCCCGCCGCGTGGTCGAGCAGGAAATGGCCGACATGCTGGCCGTCGCCGACGGTATCAGCGCCAGCGTGCGCCCGGCCGTGATCGCGCTGGCAAAAGCGCATGGCAAGCCGCTGCTGTCGCATGACGACACCGAGCTTGCCCATATCGACGAGGCCGTCGCGGATGGCATCCTCATTTCCGAATTCCCCTGCACCATCGAGGCTGCCCGCTACGCCCGCGACAAGGGCATGCTGAACGTCGGCGGCGCGCCGAACATCCTGCGCGGCGGATCGCAGTCCGGCAACGTGGCCATGGGCGACCTGCTGGCCGAGGGGATCCTTGACCTGCTTGCCTCCGACTATGTGCCCCGGTCGATGCTCGATGCCGCCTTCCTGATCGGCCTGGACACGGGCAACGACGCCCGGCTCGCCGAGGCCATCCGGCTCGTCAGCAAGGCGCCGGCCGCGGCCGCAGGTCTGGCCGATCGGGGCGAGATCGCGGCGGGATTGCGGGGCGACCTGCTGCAGGTCCGCGCGCTCGCCGGTCACCCGGTGCTGCGGCGTGTGTGGCGCGAGGGCAGCATCGTTCACTGAGGCCGGCCCAACAGCCGACATGACAGCCAGAAAGACCTGCAAGGGGACGGACGCAACGCCGGCCCCTTTTTGCATTTCGGTCCTGTGACAGGCAGCATCCGGGCCTGTCACAGACCTGGTGCCACGGCCTCCCGAAACCGGCTTCCCGAGACCTCAACTGCCTGCAGACGCGACGGCATCAAGATAATTAGCCGGCTAAATCCCATCAAAAACCTGCAATAATCGCTCAACAAAACTGTCATGAAACGCTGTTAGAGCCGCCCTCGAGCAGCGCCGCAGGGGCGGCGCGCCACTGACAGGGATCGATCATGAAGAAGCTGCTTATCGCTGCGACTGCCCTTCTCTTCGCCGGCCAGGTGCAGGCCGCCGATGTCACCGGCAAGCTGGTGCTCTACACCTCGCAGCCGAACGAGGACGCCCAGCAGACCGTGGATGCCTTCAAGGCCAAGCACCCGGGCGTCGAGGTCGAATGGGTCCGTGACGGCACCCCGCAGGTGATGGCGAAGCTGCGCGCCGAGATCGAGGCCGGTGCGCCGAAGGCCGACGTGCTGCTGATCGCCGACACGGTGACCATGGAAAGCCTGAAGAAGGAAGGCCGTCTGCTCGCCCATCCGGCGGCCGACATCGCCGGCTATGATCCGGCGATCATGGACAAGGACAAGACCTACTTCTCCACCAAGCTGATCACCACCGGCATCATGTACAACACCGCCGCCCCGGTGAAGCCGACGTCCTACAAGGACCTGCTGAAGCCGGAGGTGAAGGACAAGCTGGCCATGCCGTCGCCGCTGACCTCGGGCGCCGCCACGATCCACATGGTCGCGCTGACCGGCAACCCGGATCTCGGCTGGGCCTACTACGAGAAGCTCGCCGAGCAGGGCGCCAACCCGCAGGGCGGCAACGGCGCCGTCTACAAGGCCATTGCCGGCGGCGAGAAGCTCTACGGCTTCATGGTCGACTACATGCCGATCCGCGGCAAGGCACAGGGTGCGCCGGTCGAGTTCGTGTTCCCCGAGGAAGGCGTTTCGGCCGTGACCGAACCGGTGGCGATCCTGTCGACCGCCCAGAACCCGACCGCCGCCAAGGCCTTCGTGGACTTCCTGATCTCGCGGGAAGGCCAGGAGCTGGCCGCCAAGCAGGGCTATCTGCCGGCCCATCCGGCCGTGACGCCGCCGGCCGGTTTCCCCGCCCGCGAAACCATCAAGCTGCTCCCGTTCGACCCGGCCAAGGCGCTGGAAGGCGATGCGGCCAACAAGGCGAAGTTCACCGAGATCTTCGGCGGCTGACGGTTCATGACCACAGCACTGGATGACACGGCATCCGTGGGCGGGGCCAGGCGCCTTGCCCCCGGGAAGCCGGCAGAGTTCGGCGAGGGGATCACCCTCGCCGTTCTGGTTCTGTTTGTGACGCTGATCTGCGGCCTGCCGATGGCCCTGCTGTTCAAGGTCGGCCTGACCGGCCCTGCCGGGATCGACCTGGCGCCGCTGGCCGAGGCCATGGCCAACCGGTCGGTGCAGACAGCCCTCTGGAATTCGCTCGAGAGCAGCGTCCTGTCGGCCCTGCTGGCCGTAATCCTCGGCGCGCTCCTGGCGCTGGCGGTCGGACTGACCGACGTGCGGGCAAAGGGACCGCTCGTGTTCTGCCTGCTGCTGCCGATGATGATCCCGCCGCATGTGATCGCCATCGCCTGGATCCAGGCCATGGGTCCGGGCAGCCCGCTGCTGAAGCCGCTGGGGCTGGCGCCCGAGATGGGCGAGACGCCCGGCATCTATTCGGTGACCGGCCTGGTCAGCCTGCTGGCGCTGCAGCACGCGCCGCTGGTGTTCCTGATCCTGCGCGCCGCGCTTCGGGCCTTGCCGCGCGAACTCGCCGACGCGGCCCGGGTCTGCGGCGCGGGCGGCCCCCGGGTGCTTCTGCGGATCACGCTGCCGCTGATTGCCCCCTCGCTGCTGGCGAGTTTCATGCTGGCCTTCGTGGCAGCCCTCGGCAACTTCGGCATCAATGCCCTCCTGGGCATCCCGGCCCGCTACACGACGCTGCCCGTACTGATGTGGCGGCGGCTGGCCAGCTTTGGTCCCGACGTCCTGCCGAATGTGGCCGTGATCTCGGTGGTGCTGGCGGTGGTGACCCTGCTGGCAGTCGGGCTGCAGTCGCTGCTGCAGAGACGGTTGCGGGCAAGCCTCATCGGTCTGCCGCAGGCACCGCTGGCCTATGCGCTTGGACGCGCCCGGCTGCCGCTGGAAATGGCGCTCTGGGGCTTCATTGCCGTGACGCTTGCCCTGCCCTTCGCGGCGCTGGTCGCAACCGCGCTGGTGCCGACCTACGGACTGGCACTGACGCCGGCCACGCTCACCCTCGACAATTTCGCCGAGGTGCTGTGGCGACAGGGCGTGACGCTGCGCGCCTTCGCCAATTCGACCCTGACGGCAGCGGCTGCCGCCGCGCTGATCGCCGCCGTGGCGATCGGACTGGGGCATCTGATGGTTCACCGGACCGGACGCACGCGGCAGCTGGCAGGGCTTGCCTCCGCCCAGGCCGACATCGCCTTCGCCGTCCCCGGGCTCGTCGTGTCCATCGCCTTCATCCTGGCCTTCCTGAAGCCCCTGCCGGGCCTTGGCCTGTCGCTTTACGGCACGCTGTGGATCATCCTGCTCGCCTATGTGGCCGTGTTCCTGTCGGTCGGGCTGAAGCCGGTGACGGCGGCCTACCTGCAGATGGACCGCAGTCTGGAGGACGCGGCGCGGGTGGCGGGGGCGGGCTATCTGAAGCGGGTGCGGCGGATCTTCGCCCCGCTGGTCGCCCCGGCAGCGGCCTCCGGCGCGATCCTCGTCTTCCTGACGGCCTACAACGAGGTCACCGTCTCGGCGCTGCTGTGGTCATCGGGGACGGAGACCATCGGCACCACGATCTTCAACTACGAGGACAGCGGCGCGACCACGCTCGCCGCCGCCATGTCGACGGTGGTGGTGCTGGCAACGGTCGCGGTCATGGTGGCGATGAACGGGCTGGCCCGCCATGTGCCGGCCGGCAGCATCCCCTGGCGCGACTGACGCGCCAGGGACAGGACAGAGACAGCCGGACGCGTTCAGGCTGGCAGCAGCCAGCCTGAACGGAGCCTCAGGCCAATGCGCTCTCCCGCCGCCGGACGACCGGCGAGGCGGACCATCAGCGGCGCGTCGAGCCCCTCGACCGCAACATCGGCCTCGTGAAACCCGCCGCGATAGACGGAGCGCTCGACGCGGCCGCAGAGCTGCGCCCCCTCGTCCCCGCATGCCTCGATGTCTTCGGGGCGGAGCAGCAGGGCCGCCGTGCCCGGCTGCGTGTCCGCCACGCAGGCCACGTCCTGCCCGGCCTTCCCGAGCCGGACATGCGCGGTTCCCGCCTCGGCGGCCGTCACCCGCACGGTGACGATGGAGCCCTGGCCGATGAAACCCGCCACATGGCGGTTGCGCGGCCGACGGTAGATCACCTCCGGCGCATCGGCCTGCAGCAGGCGACCGTCCCAGAGGATGGCGATCCGGTCGGCGAGAGCCATGGCCTCGCGCTGGTCATGGGTGATGAACAGCGTTGTGGCGGCCGATGCCTTGTGGAAGGCGGACAGCTCTTCCTCCATCGCCCCGCGCAGATGCGGATCGAGGTTTGCAAGCGGTTCGTCCATGAGGATGGTCGAGGCCCCTTGCGCGAGGCAACGGGCAAGGGCCACGCGCTGGCGCTGCCCGCCGGAGAGATCGGCCGGCTTGCGGTCGGCGAAGCGGGTCAGCTCGACGGTGGCAAGGCACTCCTCGGTGCGCCGGGTCACCTCCGACCGGCTGCGGCCGGCGGTTTCGAGCGGAAACGCCACGTTGCCGGCGACCGTCATGTGCGGCCACAGCGCATAGGACTGGAACACCACCCCGACGCCCCGCTGCTCGGGGGCAAGATGCAGGCCGGACGCGGCCACCTCGCGGCCGTTGATCAGGATGCGTCCGCCATCGAGCGGCTCGAGCCCGGAAATGAGGCGCAGCAAGGTGGACTTGCCGCACCCCGACGGACCGAGGACGACGAAGAACTCGCCCTCGGCAATGGTGAGAGAAACGTCATCGAGCACGCGCTGCGTGCCGAAAACCTTCACAACCTGGTCAAGTTTGATCGACATGCGCTGCGACATAAGCCAGCTTCATGACACGTTGTTGAAGCCGGCTTCCGTCGAACTGTCACAATCGGGTCACTTGCGGCCCCGGTTCATGGCTGCCGCAAGGGCTGCTGCCATCGCACTGTTGCCGCCACCGGACGCGGGCGCGCCGCCCGGCTTGCCGCCGCCGCGCGGGGCACCGCCGCCCCCCGGACGCGGCCCGCGCGGACCATCCCGGTCGGGACCGCGCCCCTCCTGCCGGTCGCGGCCGGCCTGATAGTCGGCCACCTTCCTCATGGTCAGCGAGATGCGCTTGCGCTTCACGTCGACCTCGAGAACGGTCACCGAGACGATGTCGCCGGCCTTCACGACCTTGTGCGGATCATCGACAAACTTGTCGGCCAGCTGCGAGACATGCACCAGGCCGTCCTGGTGAACGCCGATGTCGACGAAGGCCCCGAAGTTGGTGACGTTGGTGACCGTGCCCTCCAGCTTCATGCCGGGCCGCAGGTCCGAGACCTCCTCGACGCCATCGAGCAGGGTTGCAGTCTTGAACTCCGGACGCGGGTCGCGACCGGGCTTCTCGAATTCCGACAGGATGTCGCGCACGGTCGGCAGACCGAAGCGCTCATCCGTGAACTGGGCCGCATTCAGCGTCTTGAGGAAGGTGCTGTCGCCCATGAGCTGGCGCACGTCCCGGCCGCAGGCCTTCACGATACGCTCGGCGAGTGGATAGGCTTCCGGATGCACGGACGACGCGTCAAGCGGGTTGTCGCCATCGCGGATGCGCAGGAACCCGGCGCAAAGCTCGAAGGCCTTGGCCCCGAGACGCGGCACGTCCATCAGCTGCTTGCGGTTGGTGAAGCGGCCGATCGTCTCGCGGTGCTCGACGATGGCCCGGGCCAGCCCCTCGCCCAGACCGGAAATGCGCGCCAGCAGCGCCGGCGAGGCCGTGTTGAGATCGACGCCGACGGCGTTCACCGCGTCCTCGACCACCGCATCCAGTGCGCGGGCGAGCTTGGTCTGGTTGACGTCATGCTGGTACTGACCGACGCCAATGGACTTGGGCTCGATCTTCACCAGCTCCGCCAGCGGATCCTGCAGGCGGCGGGCAATCGATGCGGCACCGCGCAGCGACACGTCGATGCCCGGCATCTCCTTCGCCGCCAGTTCCGAAGCGGAATAGACCGACGCTCCGGCCTCGTTGACGATCACCTTGATGGGACGTGCCGCGACGGGGATGTCGGCGATGACATCGGCGGCCAGACGGTCGGTTTCGCGGCTCGCCGTGCCGTTGCCGATGGCGATCAGGCCGACCTTGTGCCTTGCGATGAGGGCAAGCAGGGTGTTGCGGGCACCCGCCACGTCGTTTTTCGGCTGGAACGGATACACGGTTGCCGTCTCGACGAGCTTGCCGGTGGCATCGACGACGGCGACCTTGACGCCCGTGCGGATGCCCGGATCAAGACCGAGCGTGGCGCGGGCACCGGCGGGCGCGGCCAGCAGCAGGTCCTTGAGGTTGCGGGCAAAGACCTGGATCGCCTCTTCCTCGGCCCGGTCGCGCAGGTCGCCCATGAGGTCAAGCTCGAGATGCAGCGCCAGCTTGACCTTCCAGGCCCAGCGCGCCACGTCCATCAGCCACTTGTCCGCCGGCCGGCCCTGGTCGGAGATCCCGGCGGCATGAGCCACCATGCGCTCGACCGGCTTCAGTCCCTCGGTCACATCCGCATCGACCGTCAGCTCGACGGCGAGAACGCCTTCGTTGCGGCCACGGAACAGCGCCAGCGCGCGATGGCTCGGGATCTTGGCCCAGCTCTCGGAGTAATCGAAGTAATCGGCGAACTTGGCACCGGCCTCCTGCTGGCCGTCGATCACCCTGGAGGTCACCACCCCCTTGGCCACGAGATGCTCGCGCAGGCGCCCGACGAGATCGGCATTTTCCGAGAACCGCTCCATCAGGATCTGGCGGGCGCCATCGAGGGCGGCCTTCACGTCGGCCACGCCCTTGTCCTCGCTGACATAGGCGGCCGCCTCGGCCTCCGGCGACAGGAGCGGGTTGCCAAGCAGCGCGTCGGCCAGCGGCTCCAGCCCGGCCTCGCGGGCGATCTGGGCCTTGGTCCGGCGCTTCTTCTTGAACGGCAGATAGAGATCCTCGAGCACCGCCTTGGTGTCGGCCTGGGCGATCTTCAGCGCCAGTTCGTCCGTCAGCTTGCCCTGCTCGTCGATGGACTTCAGGATCGCGCCACGCCGGTCCTCCATCTCGCGCAGGTAGATCAGCCGTTCCTCAAGCTTGCGCAGCTGGGTGTCGTCGAGCCCGCCCGTGGCTTCCTTGCGGTAGCGGGCGATGAAGGGAACGGTCGATCCCTCGTCCAGGAGCTGGACGGCCGCATTCACCTGCGCCGGCTGGCAGGCAATCTCCTCGGCGATGCGCCGGGCGATCCGCAGGGCGACCTCAGGTGCGACCTGCGTCTTCTTGCCGGACGGCTGGGCGGCGGCAAACCCTTCGGGGGCATCGCTGATATCGGACATGGCTCTCGCTCCGGCTTTCTCTCGGGTGTGTGTCGGGCGGGGACCATAGAGCGGAGGCGTGCGGCAATAAAGCGGCATTCGGCCGGGGATTCACAGCTGCGGGTGCCCCGCACGGCCGCATGCGCGGCAGCACCCGAGGGCGGACCAGGATGCGGGCCAGAGTGCGGGCAGGAGCGCGGGCCGGTGTCCTGGCCGGTGTCGGGGACAGGGCCATGCGCCCGTTTCTCAAAAAAAGCGAAAGGGCCTGAAACTTTCGCGAAAGGCGCGCCGTAACTCCGCATGAACGCCCCGGGAGAGGGCGCTTCGTCACGCAAGAGGAGAGTTACCGATGTCGATCCTGTTCAAATCCGCCCTCCGTGCCGGCCTTGCCGCAGGCGCCCTGACCCTCGTCTCCGCCGCCGCCATCGCCGGTGGCATGTCCAAGGAAGTGGGCGGTGCGAAGATGTACCCGACGAAGAACATCGTCGAGAACGCGGTGAACTCGAAGGACCACACCACGCTGGTTGCCGCCGTCAAGGCCGCAGGCCTTGTCGACACGCTGGCCGGCACCGGCCCCTTCACCGTCTTCGCCCCGACCAATGACGCCTTCGCCAAGCTGCCTGCCGGCACCGTCGACACGCTGCTGAAGCCGGAAAACAAGGATCAGCTGACCAAGATCCTGACCTGCCATGTGGTGGGGTCGGAAGTGATGGCCGACGCGCTGTCCAAGGCCATCGCCAGCGGCGAAGGATCCGCCAAGATCGAGACCGTCGGCGGCTGCACCTTCACCGCCAAGGCCATGGACGGCAAGATCATGATCGAGGACGGCAAGGGCAATGTCTCGACCGTCACCATCGCCGACGTCGACCAGTCCAACGGCGTGATCCACGTCATCGACACCGTTCTGCTTCCGGCGAGCTGACCCCGACCGGCAGGCCGCCATCCGGTCCGCCTGACCGCCGGCGCTCCCCCGACGCCGGCCCTGCGGCCCCCGGGACCTCCTGCCGCATGCTCGCCGCGTCCCTCGCCTCAGGGACGACAGCCCCGGAGCGTATGCTCCGGGGTTTTTTTGTCCGGATCGGGGCTTGTCGGACCCGGTCTGCGCTGCTGGCCGGCCAGCTGCATGCGGCGGGCCGGCCACAGGATCGGGTCCGGAGATCAGGTGTGTGGACGAGATCCGGGGATCAGGCGGGAGGGTGGGGACGCTAGGGTCTCAGCGCGGCTCGGGGATCAGCCTGCCCGAATAGACGACCGGCCCGGTCGGATCGCCGTTGGGCGACCCGCCCTTCGGCTCCAGCGTGATCGCGATGGCGGCATTCTGGCGGCCATAATCGGCATCCCGGACCGGCAGGTGGGTCACTTCGGCGCTGTCGGCGAGGACGCCGAGCGACAGCGGCGGCCGCGAATTGTCACCGGCGAGATACCAGACCTCGAGGCTGCGGTCCGCCGGCTGTTCCGCACCAAGATCACGCAGCGAGACGATCCCGGTCTGCGTGTCGACGCTGACGACGATGGCAGGCTGCGCCCCGTCGCGGTTGACGACGGCGAGATAACGCGCGCCCGTGGCGACCGGACCCGGCGCGGCGACAGGCGGACGTTCGGTCGGCGCGGCGGGCATCCACAGCAGGACGGCGACACTGGCCGCCAGCGCCGAACTGGTTGCCAGCGCCGACAGGGCCGCAGCCCGCCAGATCCGCAGCCGGCGCATCAGGTCGAGATCGGTCAGGCCAGGCGACGGGGCCAGGCGGCCGCCTGTTGCCGCTTGTCCGGACCGAGCCGGCGCCGCGACCCGAGAGGCGATCCGGACGTCGGCAGAGGCTTCGACACGGGCGTCGATCTCGCTTTCGATCCGCGCCAGGAGATCCGGAGGAGGCGCGACGGGCAGGACGGCCTCGTCGAGCGGCGCAAGCCGGTGACGCCAGTCCGCGACCAGGCGTGCGAAGTGGGGATCGGACTGCAGCCGCTCTTCGGCCTCACGGCGCTCGTCCTCGCCGAGGCTGCCCAGCACGAATTCACCGGCCAGAGCATCGAGCTCCGGTCGGCCGGCGGGTCCTGCGGGGTCGGCTCCGGGAGGAGCGGCGCGTCCAGTCATTCTCGGTCCATGCAATCCTTCAGCCGCATCAGGCCACGGCGCAGCCATGTCTTGATCGTTGCCTCGGGCCTGTCGTATCGCACGGCCAGTTCCTCGCGGGAATAGCCCTCGCAATAGGCAAGCACGACGCAGTCGCGCTGGACATCCTCCAGCTCGCCGAGACAGGCGCGCAACGTGCTCCGGTCCGCATGGCCGAGCAGGCCCGGTGCCGGATCGGCGACCGCCTCCAGCACCCCCTCCTCGGCCGCCAGTTCGGCTGCCAGCACACGGCCCCGCCGGATCTGGTCGATGGCCGTGTTGCGCAGGATGGCTGCAAGCCAGGTAATCGGCCGGCCGCCTTGCGGATCATAGCGACCGGCGTTCTGCCAGACCTTCACATAGGCGTCCTGCAGCACGTCCTGCGCCTTGTCCCTGTCCCGGCAGATACGCAGGGCAATGCCGAAAAGTTTCGCCGAGGTCGCGTCATAAAGGGCGCGGAAGGCGACGCGATCGCCACGGGCGACGGCGCGGAGCAGCGGCTCAAGGTCCGCGGACGGCCCGGCGGACACGCGATCGGCGGCGAAATCGTCGTCGGCGTCCGTCACGGGATCTCCCCATTCCTAATGGGAGCGTTGCCGGGGGGCAAGGCCAGGTCGGTTCATGTGGGGCAATACGCCCGCACCCGCCGGCTGGATCAGACACGTCTCATCGCACGATCGTGATCCGCTCCGCCGCACGGGTGACGGCGGTGTAGAGCCAGCGGTCGCGGTGTTCGCGGAAGGCGAAGCTTTCGTCAAAGAGGACGACGCTGTCCCATTGCGAGCCCTGCGCCTTGTGCACGGTGAGGGCGTAGCCGTAGTCGAACTCGTCGGCCTTGCGCTTGAGGGCATAGGGGATCTGCTCGGCGCCTTCCTCGAACATCGCCGGCAGCACCTTGACCTCGACGGACTGCTTGGACGGTTCATCCTCCGGCATGATGTCGAAGCGCAGCGTGTTGCCGCGCGGCGGCTTCAGGCGCTTGACCTGCCACAGGCCGCCATTCAGCAGGCCCCGGGCCTTGTCGTTCCTCAGGCAGACGAGCTTGTCGCCGACAGCCGGCATCGGCGTCAGGAAGCCCTTCAGCTCGCGGATGCGGTTGTTGTAGAGGCGGCGGGTGCGGTTGGTGCCGACAAGCACCTGGTCGGCGGCAAGGATCTGGTCCTTGTCGATGTCGCGGCGGGAGATGATGCGGCTGGCACCAAAGACGCCATAGTCCAGCGCGCCGCCCTCGCGGATGGTCATGGACATGCGCACGATCGGATTGTCCTGCGCCTGGCGGTGCACCTCCGTCAGCATCACGTCCGGCTCGGCCTCGGTGAAATAGCCACCGCCCTTGACCGGCGGCAGCTGCGCCGGGTCCCCCAGCACCAGCACCGGCGTGCCGAAGGAGAGAAGGTCGCGGCCGAGATCCTCGTCGACCATCGAACACTCGTCGATCACGATGAGCGAGGCGCGCGCGGCGGCGCTGTCGCGCTTCAGGGCGAACTGCGGCCCGGCCTCCTCGCCCTCCTCGACAATCTCCTCTTCCTTCGAGGCGCGCGGACGGTAGATGAGCGAATGGATGGTGCCCGCGTCGGTGCAGCCCTTCTGGCGCAGCACATGCGCTGCCTTGCCGGTGAAGGCACCGAAGCAGACATCGCCATCGATGCCCTCGGCCAGATGCCGGGCGAGCGTGGTCTTGCCAGTTCCGGCGAAGCCGAACAGGCGGAACACCTGCTTGTCGCCGCGCTTCAGCCAGCGTGCAGCATCCGTCAAGGCCTTTTCCTGCTGGGGCGACCAGAGCATCCGTGCGAGTCCCGTTTCGTTCGCCGAAGGCAATAGCGGGTTTTGCCGCCCGGCGCACGTCTCAATCAATCCCGGTTTCGCGGACGCGCGCGTCCGGCTATGACTGGACCCAGATGGAGGGACACCGGTCCGATGGATGCGCTTGAACGAACCCTGATGACGATCAGCTGTGGCGACTGCGACAGCCTGCCCAAGGTGGCCGGTGCCGGGCGCATTGTCGATGGCCCGGGCTTTCCGGTGCAGCTCATGCACAACGGCGTGAAGGTGCGCGCCGGCGGCTACCACGGCGACTGGATGGCGCAAGTGATCCGGGCGCTGCGCGGACACCATGAACCGCAGGAGGAACTGGCCTTCCACGCCCTGCTGCGCCTGTGCCGGCACAACACGCTGATGGTGGAACTGGGCTGTTTCTGGGCCTGGTACAGCCTCTGGTATCTCGCCGAGATCCCCGGATCGCGGGCAATCTGCGTCGAGCCGGACGCCCACAACCGCAGCATCGGCGAGACCAACGCGGCGCTGAACGGATGCGCGAGCCGCATGGCCTTCCACAGCGCCTGGGTGGGCGGGGAAGACCTTGCCGCAATGACGCTGCATGCCGAAAGCCTGCGCCAGGACGTGACCCTGCCCTGCTACAATTTCGACAGCGTGATGCGCCTCGCCGGCGGGGAGCCGATCGAGATGCTGCACCTCGACGTGCAGGGCGCGGAGACCTCGTTCCTGCGCTCCATCGGCGCGGCGGGTCAGGCGGGCAAGGTGCGGTTTGTCGTTGCCTCCACCCATCACAGCTCGATCTCCGGTTCGACGACGACGCATCAGGATTGCGTCGCCGCGCTGTCGGGCCTCGGCGCCCGCATCCTGGTGGAGCATTCGGTGCAGGAATCCTTCAGCGGCGACGGTCTGGTGGTGGCAAGCTTCGCCAGCCAAGACCGGCATGTGAGCCTGCCGCCGATCTCCCGCAACACTCCGGAGCGCTCGCTGTTCCCGGACCTGTGAGACGAGCGAAGTCCTGCAAGACAACGGCACTTCGACCGGCCGCAGCACTGCTACCCCCCTCTGCCCCCCTCTGCCCCCCTGACGGGGGCATCTCCCCCTCAAGGGGGGCGAGGGGCGCAGCAACCGGTGCCAAGTCAACAGCAAGCCTAAGCCCTCTGCAGCAAAAAGGCCCGCGCCGGGGAACCGGGCGGGCCTTTGGATTGGGGGCAAGGGGTTGCCGGGTCAGGCCGCGGAGGCGGCCTTCTTGGCCGCCACGCGCGCACGGATCGCCTCGACGCCGGCATCCGGGGTCGCGGCGAAGAGCGTCCTGGTGTAGGCGTGCTGCGGGTTGTCGAAGACGGCCTCGCGCGTGCCGTATTCCACCACCTCGCCGTAGTACATCACCATCACCTTGTCGGCGAGGTAGCGCACGACCGAGAGATCGTGGCTGATGAAGACATAGGTGAGGCCCATCTCGTCCTGCAGGTCCTTGAGCAGGTTGAGGATCTGCGCCTGGACCGAGAGGTCGAGCGCGGAGACCGGCTCGTCGAGCACCAGGAGCTTCGGCTTCAGCATGATCGCCCGGGCAATGGCCACGCGCTGGCGCTGGCCACCGGAGAACATGTGCGGATAGCGGCCGTAATGCTCCGGCTTGAGACCGACCTTCTCCAGCATGGCAAGCGCGGCATCGCGGCGTTCGGCCGCGCTCATGTCGGTGTTGAGCAGCAGCGGCTCCTCCAGCACATGCCCGATCTTCTGACGCGGGTTGAGCGAGCCATAGGGGTTCTGGAACACGATCTGCACCTTGCGGCGCATGTCCCTGGAGATACCGGTCTTGCCGATGTCGATCTTCAGGCCGTCGATTTCCACGGTGCCGGAGGTCTGCGGGTCGATCATCGACAGGATGCGGGCCAGGGTCGACTTGCCGCAGCCGCTTTCGCCGACGACCGCGAGGGTCGAGCCCCGCTCGACGTCGAAGCTGACGCCCTTGACCGCCTGCAACACGCGCGGCTTGGAGAACAGGCCGCCGCCGATGACATACTCGCGGGTGACGTCGCGCACCTTCAGGATGGGATCACTCATGCGCGGCCCTCCTCGGCAGCGAAGGACTTTGCAAAGTCGCTGACGGTCGGCAGCCGGTCGCCCGTGGCGTTTTCCGGCAGCGCGGCGAGCAGCGCGCGGGTGTAGGGGTGCTTCGGCGCCTCGAACAGGGAGAGCACGTCGGCCTCCTCCATCTTCTTGCCCTGGTACTGCACGATGACGCGGTCGGCGGTTTCGGCCACGACGCCCATGTCATGGGTGATCATGATCAGCGCCATGCCGCTGTCGCGCTGCAGCTTCATCAGCAGGTCGAGGATCTGCTTCTGGATCGTCACGTCGAGCGCAGTGGTCGGCTCGTCCGCAATGAGCAGCTTCGGCGCGCAGGCAATGGCCATGGCGATCATGACGCGCTGGCACTGGCCGCCCGACATCTGGTGCGGGAAGGAGTTCATCCGCCGCTCCGGCTCGGGAATGCCGACCGAGCGCATCAGCTCCAGCACCCGGTCGCGACGCTGGCGGCCGGAGAGACTGGTGTGGACTTTCAGCGCTTCCTCCAGCTGGTAGCCGGCGGTGAAGCAGGGATTGAGGCTGGCGATCGGCTCCTGGAAGATCATGGAGATGTCCTTGCCGATCACCTTGCGGCGCTGCTTCGGCGTCAGGGTGCGAAGGTCGAGACCTTCAAACTCCATCTTGTCCGCCGTGATCGTCGCCGTGCCGGGCAGGAGCCCCATGGTCGCCAGCATCGCCACGGACTTGCCCGAGCCGCTTTCGCCGACAATGGCCAGGACCTCGCCGGCATCAACCGTGTAGTCAACCCCGTCGAGCGCCCGGAACGGGCCCTTGGCGGTGTCGAATTCAACCCGAAGGTTGCGGATTTCGAGAAGCGCCATGGCGTCAGCTCCGCTTCAGCTTGGGATCAAGCGCATCGCGCAGGCCGTCGCCGACCAGGTTGATGGCAAGCACCGTGATGAGGATGGCAAGACCCGGGAAGGTGACGACCCACCAGGCGCGCAGGATGAACTCGCGCGCTTCGGCCAGCATGGTGCCCCATTCCGGGGTCGGCGGCTGCGCCCCCATGCCGAGGAAGCCGAGGGCGGCCGCATCGAGGATGGCGTTGGAGAAGGACAGGGTCGCCTGGACGATCAGGGGGGCCAGACAGTTCGGCAGGATCGTCTTGAACATCAGCCGGAAATGACCGGCACCGGCAACACGGGCGGCAACGACATAGTCGCGCGAACGCTCCGCCAGGACAGCGGCGCGGGTCAGACGCACGAAATGCGGCTGCAGCACGATGGCGATCGCGATCATCGCGTTCATCAGGCCGGGCCCGAGGATCGCCACCAGCACCAGCGCGAGCAGCAGCGACGGGAAGGCCAGGATGATGTCCATGACGCGCATGATCAGGGTGTCCACGATCCCGCGCATGTAGCCGGCCACCAGGCCGATGACGACGCCGCCGACCAGCGCGATGACCACGACGACGCAGCCGATGAAGAGCGAGTACTGCGCGCCGTAGATCAGCCGGGACAGGATGTCGCGCCCGACGGCATCGGTTCCGAGCAGGAAGGCCCACTTGCCCCCCTCCTGCCACACCGGCGGGACGAGGAAGCTGTCACGATACTGGACATCCGGCGCATGCGGCGCGACCAGCGGTGCGAAGATGGCGGTGAAGACCAGCAGCAGGAAGACGGCAAGACCGATGACGGCGCCGCGGTTCTGCGAGAAGTAGTACCAGAACTCGGCCAGCATCGCCCGGGTGGCATTGCGGCTTTCGCGTTCCAGCGTTTCGGCGAGGGCAGACGTGTCCGCCTTGGGAGAGGTGCTCATGGGAATTCGGTCCTTCCGCTCAGGTGTGGCGGATGCGCGGGTTGATGAGCCCGTACAGGATGTCCACGATCAGGTTGACCAGCATGATGATGCCGGCAATCAGCAGCAGGCCGCCCTGGACCACGGCATAGTCGCGGCGGGCAATGCTGTCGACGAGCCACTTGCCGATGCCCGGCCAGGAGAAGATCGTCTCGGTCAGGATCGCCCCGGCCAGCATCACGCCGACCTGCAGGCCGATGGTGGTGATGACGGGGATCAGCGCGTTGCGCAGCGCATGCAGGCCGATGACCCGGCGCGGCGGCAGGCCCTTGGCCCGCGCGGTGCGGACATAGTCCTCGCCGAGCACTTCCAGCATCGCCGAGCGCGTCTGGCGCGCGATGACGGCCAGCGGAATGGTGGCGAGCACCACCGACGGCAGGATCAGGTGGCTGAGGGCGGACTGGAATGCCCCTTTCTCGCCGGACAGGAGACTGTCGATCAGCATGAAGCCGGTGACCTGCGGGAAGAAGTACATCAGCGAGATGCGGCCCGACACCGGTGTCCACTGCAGGATGCCGGAGAACAGGATGATGAGCAGCAGGCCCCACCAGAAGATCGGCATGGAATAGCCGACAAGCGCAACGCCCATGACCGTCTGATCGACGAAGGAGCCCCGCTTCACCGCCGCCAGGATGCCGAGCGGAATGCCGATGGCGACCGCAATCAGGATGGCGAAGAGCGACAGTTCGACCGTGGCCGGGAACAGTTGCAGGAATTCGTCGAGCACAGGCTTCTTGGAGGCGAAGGAGGTGCCCAGATCGCCCTGGAAGATGTTGCCGAGATAGACGAGATACTGCTGCCACTGGGGCAGGTCGAAGCCCATCTGGCGCATGAGTTCCGCCTTGCGCTCCGGCGAGATCCCTCGCTCGCCGGCCAGCAGCTCGAGCGGATCCCCGGGCAGAAGCCGGATGAAACTGAACGCGACCAGGGTCACCCCGAGGAAGGTCGGGATCAGCAGGCCTAGGCGACCGAGAAGAAAGCGAAACATGGCGGGGTCCGGATTTGAGAGAACCGGCTCGCAGGGGGAAAACTCCCGCTGCGGCCGGTTCGCCAAAAGCGAAGGCACCGGCGGAGTGTCCGCCGGTGCCGCTGTGAAGGATTACTCGGCGATGTCGACGCCTTCAAAGGAATGGCCGCCGAGCGGGTTCATGACGTAGCCCGTGACCTTCTTGGACATCGGCATGAACACGACGGAGTGAGCGATGGTTGCCCACGGAGCCTGGTCCTTGAACACGACCTGCGCCTGCTCGTAGAGCTTGGTGCGCTCGGCCTTGTCGGTGACGACCTTGGCCTTCTGGACGAGAGCCTCGAAGTCCTGGTTGCACCACTGGGCGCGGTTGGCACCGCCGACAGCATCGCAGCCGAGCAGCACGGCGAGGAAGTTGTCCGGGTCGCCGTTGTCGCCGGTCCAGCCGAGGAGCACCGCACCGTCGCGGTCCTTGGCGCTGGAGCGCTTGAGGTACTCACCCCACTCGTAGGAGACGATCTCGACCTTCACGCCGACCTTCTCGAAGTCGGCCTGGATCAGCTCGGCCATGCGGCGGGCATTCGGGTTGTAGGGACGCTGCACCGGCATCGCCCAGACCTTCATGCTCAGGTCCTTCACGCCGGCCTCGTCGAGCAGCTTCTTGGCCGCCACCGGATCATAGGGATCATCCTTGATCTGGGTGTTGTAGGACCACATGGTCGGCGGGATCGGGTTGGTCGCGGCCTGGCCGGAGCCCTGGAACACGGCGTAGAGGATGGCGTCCTTGTTGATCGCCATGTTCAGCGCCTTGCGGACCTTCGGGTTGTCGAAGGGCGCCTGCGTGGTGTTGTAGGCGAGGTAGCCGACGTTGAGGCCCTGCTGTTCCATCAGCTGCAGGGTGCTGTCGGTCTTGATGGCGGCAATGTCAGCCGGAGCCGGATAGGGCATCACGTGGCATTCGCCGGCCTTCAGCTTCTGCAGGCGCACGGCGGCATCCGGGGTGATCGCGAAGACGAGGTTGTCGATCTTCTGCTTGCCGGCCCAGTAGTCCTGGTTGGCGGCATAGCGGATCACGGCGTCCTTCTGGTAGCCGACGAAGGAGAACGGACCGGTGCCGATCGGCTGCTGGTTCAGGTTGGCCTTGGTGCCGGCCTTGTCGAGCTGGGCGGCGTATTCGGCCGACAGGATCGAGGCGAAGTCCATGGCCAGGTTCGCCAGCATCGGCGCTTCCGGACGGTTCAGGACGAACTTGACCGTGTGGTCATCGACCCTGACCATTTCCTTGATCAGGCTCGGCATGGACATGCCGTCGAAGTATTCCCAGGTCGCGCCTTCAGTGTAGGTGTTCCACGGATTGTCCTTCTTGCCCTGGCGCTCGAAGGAGAAGATCACGTCATCGGCGTTGAAGTCACGCGTCGGGGTGAAGTAGTCGGTCTTGTGGAACTTCACGCCCTTGCGGAGATTGAAGGTGTACTCCAGGCCGTCAGCGGAGACGGACCAGGACTCGGCCAGACCCGGAACAACTTCCGTGGTGCCCGGCTTGAACTCGACGAGGCGGTTGTAGATGGCCTTCGAGGAGGCGTCGAACGTGGTGCCGGAGGTGTAGAGGGCCGGGTCGAAGCCCTCCGGAGAACCTTCCGAGCAGTAGACGAGCGTCTTGGCCTGGGCACCGGTCGCGGCGATCGCGATCAGGCTCGCCCCGAGCAGCGCTGCCTTCAGGGTGGTACGGATAATCATCAAACTGTTCTCCCCTTGATGAGAAAAGCGGATCTCGCAGCTTTGAGATCGTGCGGAAGTTTATGACCCGCCTGCCGCGAAATAAGGCCCGTTTTTGCGCCGAAATCAACCGACAAAAGATTTCGATCTTTTGGCAGAAAACGAAATTTTTTAACTTGGTCAATTTCGCTGACCTATAGCAGTCCGACGCAAGTCTCGGGCAGAATTACACAGCGGCATCAATGAAATGCTGCATCGCACCAATGCTCAAAAATTGCCACAATATCGCCTGTTTTCAAGGTGTTAGACGCTCTGACCGGTCAGACCGGCAAGCCCTCGCCCAGAAGGTGCATACCGCATCGCACGGCAACCTCTGCGCATGCGGACAAGCACGTAGAAACACGTATGTTTTGCTAGAAAAATTCAGAAATGACGGGGCGGTCGAAATATTTCATTTCTTCCGCCCCGACCGGATTGCGCCCCTGTCAGGACTTCTCCTTAGGCGCGTCGGGGGCCGGCGCACCGTCGCGGACGGCAGGCGTCGAGGGCTCTTTCGCAGTGCCGGCCGGCTGGTCCGCGATGACATGATAGGCGACTTGCGGGAACGGGATCTCGATGCCGCGCTCGTCGAAGACGCGCTTGAGATGTTCGTTATAGGCCCGTCCGGTGGTCCATTGCGCACCGGGGAAGGTCTTGATCCGGGCGCGCAGGTTCACCGACGACTCGGCGAAGGCGATCACGCCATGCATCTCCAGATCGCCGATGATGCTGCCGCCGGCAGGCGATGCCTTCAGCCGGTCGAAGGCCTCCTTCATGGCCTCCTTCGCCAGTTCGATGTCGGTCGAGTAGGACACGCCGATCACGGCGACGTGGAACGAGTAGTCGCGCATGAAGTTGGAGACCATGTCGACGCTGGAGAACGGGATGATGTGGGTGGTGCCGTTGATATCCCGCAGACGCACCGAGCGCACCGTCAGCCGCTCGACAGTGCCGTTGATCCCCGCGACCGTGATCACGTCGCCTTCGTTGATCGCGTTCTCGATCTGGATGAAGGCACCGGTGATGATGTCCTTGACCAGCGTCTGCGAGCCGAAGGACACCGCCAGACCGATGACACCCGCACCGGCGATGAGCGGGGCGATGTCGAGGCCGAGCTGCGACAGCGTCAGCAGCGCGGTCATCACGATCATGACCACGGTGAAGGCATTGCGGAACAGCTGGAACAGCGTGCGTTCGCGCGACGAGATCAGGTAGTCGTCCCGTGAGCGCAGGCGCAGGTCGATCCACGACATCACGCCAAGCCAGACGGCAAAGCAGAGCACCAGGACGAAGGCCGTGGAGACAAACTGGCGCAGGACCTGCGCCCCCAGCCCGTTCTGCATCCAGTCCGCGAGATCAACCGGGAACCAGATCTGCAGCAGCGTCGCCAGGGTCAGCAGCAGCAGGAACAGGCGCACCACCTTGAGCGCATGCGGCACGAAGGCATTGAGACGCCCCTCGAGCGCCGGCAGGGTCTCGCGCAGATGGTCAGGCACCCGGATGCCGCCGGCAATCGCCCGGGTGAGGGCAACCGAACTCATCGCGCCGACGGTGATGGCAAGCACCGACAGCAGGGTCGAGTTGATCACCACCTCGATCGCGTCGAGCGGACGCATGATCCAGATGCCGAGCACGACGAGCGTGTAGAGGATCGCCAGCACCGACCAGATCCGGCCCAGAAGATGGATGGCGAGCTTGCCCACCTCCCCGTCCAGCGTGGTGGCATAGGACTGGATCGAGAGCCGGACACGGGTCGCGTTGGCGATGACCAGGCCGATGGCAAGCGCTGCGGCGACGAGCACGACGAGCACGCGCAGGGCGTTGCCGATCGCCAGCGAGGTCATCATCGTGGCCAGCGGCGCTGCCATCACGACGCCATAGCAGAGGAAGCCGAGCAGGAGCCCGAGACGCCACGACCAGTAGCGGGAGACTGCCGTCGAGAACGGCATCAGCCGCAGCCGGTCATAGGCGGGCACGAACAGCCCGCGCAGCGTGATCTGCGCCAGGGCCGCAGCAAAGAAGCCTTCGATGATCACGGTCTGGACCGGCGACAGCTCGGCATCGGCCGGCGCCGGATAGAGGAGGCTGGCAATCACGAGGGCGGACAGGCCGCTGACGGCCATGGCCACGAGATCGGCGGCGACCAGCCCGACCAGCGTGCCGATCCGCCAGGCCCAGCCGCGCTGGCTGAAGCGCTCCACCAGTCCGGCCGAGACACGACGGCCGGTCAGCCGGAGCGTCCAGAACAGGCCGATGGCACAGCCGAGGATCAGGGGAAGCTGGACGGATGCTTCCGCCACCCGGTCCCACTTGACGCTGATCTGTCCGGTGAACAGGAGCTGCAGGCCCTTCAGCGACACGGCGATGCGGTTGAACATCGAGCCGATGTCCGAGACAGCCTTGCGCGACAGCTCGTTCACCCGGCCGGAGAACGCCTGTTCCGCGGCCGAGAAGGCATTGGGGCCCCGCTCGGTTGCCGGAGCCGCGGCCGTGCCGGAGCCCTCGGCGGCGGGCGTGGCCGTGCCCTGGCCGGGCGCGGCGACCTTGCCCAGTCCCTCGAGCAGGCCGATGAGCGCAGCCCGTCCCGCAGGATCCTGCAGCAGGCCGACGAGGGCATCCCGCGCAGCCAGGACGTCGGATCCCGGCTGAGGCGAGGTCTGACCTCCTGTCTGGCCTCCTGTCTGGCCTGACGGCAGCGACCCAGCGGCGTCGGTGCCGCTTGCGGCGGGCGGCGAGGCAGAGGCAGGCGAGGAGGCAGACGGCGGAGCGGCGGCGGCCGCGCCTGCCTGCTCCTGCCCGGCGGGCGCCGGCTGGGCGGGGGCGGCTGCGCCCTGCCCCCACGCGGGGGAAGAGCCCGGCGGGACGGCGCCGAGGCAGGCAACGGCCAGCAGCACGGTAAGGAGAAGCGGCAGGAGACGGCTCCGCAACGGAGTGCGGACGGGGAAAGGCAGGTGGTCGGTCATGGGCCCCAGATAGCAAACATCGGCCGCCGTTGCACGGCACCGCTGCAGGAAAACACAAGGCTGCCGGAGAGGGCGTAACCAAACCCTAACCATGATCGGCCTATCCTCCAACGGAATGACGGACGGGCCCATGCTCTACTCCCTTCTTGCCCTGGCGCAGGAGACGACCCCCGAGGCGCGCAGCGCGCTGATGCAGAAGACGGCCGAGGTCTTCCTGCGCGGCGTCGGCACGCACACGCCCGGCGAGCTGGCCCTGTTCAGCGACATCCTGCTGCAACTGGTCGACCAGACCGATGACCGCTCGCGCGCTGCCCTGTCGCGCGCGCTGGCCGGCTGTGCCGAGACGCCCTCCCCGCTCGCGCTGCGCCTGGCCGCCGATGTGTTCGCGGTTGCCCGGCCGATCCTGGAACGCTCGAAGGCGCTCGGCGCGCAGGACATCATCGAGCTTGCCCGCCGTCTCGACGACGAGCATCTCGCAGCCCTCGCCGGGCGGCAGGATCTCCCCAGCCGCGCCGCCGATGCGCTTGTCCGCCGCGGCAGCTCGAGGGTCCATCGCAAGGTCGCCTGCAACCGCCATGTCCACCTGTCCGACTGGGCCCTGCGCAGCCTCGCAGAACGGGCGCTGAAGGATGCCGTGCTGAAGGAGGACCTCAGCACCCGCAAGGACCTGACGCCGGCGATCTGCACCTTCCTGATCCCCCATGTCAGCCCCGCGACCCGCGAGCGATTGCAAGCGGTGGCACAGGGGACAATCTCGGCGGAGGAGCTGGACGGCATTGCACGACGCCGGGCCCTGCGACGGGCGCTTGGCATCCGCCTCGACACCTTCGACGTGCCGAAGCTGTGGCGGATCGTGGAAACCGAGTTCGCGACCCTCGACGACCTGCTGATCCTGCTGCTTGAGGACGACCGGCTGGGCATCGCCGCGGAACTGATGAGCCATGGCAGCCGCGACAACCGGCAGAAGCTCAGGGAGGCGGTCCTGTCCGGGGACGTGGAGCACGTCATCGCCGCCGCCCGCCGGGCAAACCTGTCCCAGCTGACCTTCGAGCATCTTGCCCGCGCCAGGTGCCGCTATCTGCGCATCCCGGAAGCCCAGGCCGAGGCGGTGATCCGTCGCTACCGGCCGGACGGCTCCTCGCCGCTGGACGACAAGCGTCGGGCAAGCGGCTTTGCCGCGCGACGCAGCACGGGACACCGCACGGCACGCCCGGCCTGAAGGGCGCGCTCAGGACGGCGCTGCATGAACCGCCCGGCGTGGACCCTCCGGCCTGGGACCTACCGGCAACGCCTCCGTGCCGGATCCAGCCCTGACGATGCCAGCGCAAAAGAAAAGGCCCGCTGCAGGCGGGCCTTCGGCATTCAGGGGATCAGCATTCAGAGGAAAGGGACCGCCGTCTACCGGGCGCGGATGCGGCTGGCGACCTCGTCCATCATGACCTGTTCGGCCATGTCCTGCGCATCACGTTCCCGCTGCTGGTCGCGCTCCTCGAGCTGCTCGAACTTCTTCAGCTCCTCGATCGCTTCCGACAGCTCGTCGCGCGCCTTCTCCAGCTGGTCGTTCAGCTCCAGCGCGGAGTTGCGCAGGTTGTCGCGCCGCGTGGCAGCGGCCTTCGCGAAGGTCGGATAGGCGAAATGGGACACGTCCGTGATGCCGACCCGCTCCTGCTCGGTCCGGATCTGGTCGTCGAGCTCGTCGGCCATCCTGTGAAAGTCGGCGATCATGGATTCGATCTGGGTCACCTGACGGCGCTTCTCGTCAACCTGGAAGCGCTTCAGACGGATGAGGCTTTCTCGGGACTTCATGACTCAATACTCCCCTTTGGCCGATACATTAACCCGGACTCATTTCCAAAAGGTTGGCGAGCATCATGTAGCCGTCGTCGAGCGACGTCGCCTCGCCCTTCCCCTGCGTCAGGAAGGTCTCCATCGGCTCGTGCCGGCGGATCGCCTCGTCGACGAGGGCATCCGAACCGCGGCGGTAGGCCCCCAGCCGGATCAGCTCCTCCATGTCGGAAAAGGTCGCCATCAGCGCCTTGGCTTTCCGCAGGATGGGCAGATAGGGCTCCGGGACGCACCGCGGCATCGTTCGGGACACCGACTTTAGCACATTGATCGCAGGATAGCGCCCCCGTTCGGCGATGCTGCGCTCCATCACCACATGTCCGTCAAGAATGCCGCGCACCGCGTCGGCCACAGGTTCGTTGTGGTTGTCGCCCTCGACCAGCACGGTGAACAGGCCCGTGATCGAGCCCGAGCCGACCTTGCCCGGTCCCGCCCGCTCGAGCAGGCGCGGCAGCTCGGTGAAGACGGTGGGCGTGTAGCCCTTCGAGGTCGGCGGCTCGCCGATGGACAGGCCGATCTCGCGCTGCGCCATGGCAAAGCGCGTGATCGAGTCCATCATGCACAGGACCTTCTTGCCCTCGTCGCGGAAGTGCTCTGCCACGGTCATCGCCAGATAGGCGGCCTGCCGTCGCATCAGCACACTCTCGTCCGAGGTGGCGACGACGACGACAGACCGGGCGAGCCCCTCCTCGCCAAGATCATCCTCGATGAATTCCTGGACCTCCCGGCCCCGCTCGCCGATCAGTCCGATGACGGCAACGTCGCAGTCCGTGTTGCGCGCGAGCATGGACATGAGCACCGACTTGCCGACACCCGAGCCGGCGAAGATGCCCATGCGCTGGCCTTCGCAGCACGTGACGAAGGTGTTGAGCGCGCGCACCCCGAGATCGAGCGGCGCGCCGACGCGGGCCCGGTCGGCGGCCGGCGGGGGCGCGGTGCGCAGACGGCGCGCGGTCTCTCCGCCCGGCAGCGGGCCGCGTCCGTCGATGGGCTCGCCCATGGCGTTAACAACTCGGCCCAGCCAGCCACTTGCAGGATGCACGACGCTGTCACGGGAGGAGATGACCGCCCGGCAGCCCATCCTCACCCCCTCGAGGCCGGAAAACGGCATGCACAGCGCATGGCCGGATCGGAAGCCCACCACCTCGGCAAAAACTGGCGGAATCCCCTCGCCGATGTCGATGGCCAGACGCGCGCCGACGCTCATTTCGTGGATCGGCCCGGCGATCTCCACGAGCAATCCCTGGACGGCGACGACGCGCCCCCAGATCTCGGTGGCCATCAGCGATTCGATCTCTGCGAAGAGCGATTTCAGGGCCGTTTCTCCTCGGAATGATGCCGCCGGTAACCGAACGTTTACGTCTGTGCTTAATGTTAATGAACGAAGCGTTGAGAGGCGAGAGCCATTTCAGGGTGGAACGGCATCGGATGAAATGAGTCTGTGTGAAATCGGCTAGTTCGATTTCTTCATGTGAAACGTTAAGTGGGCGCGGGATCAGATTTTTCTTGATTCTCAAACCCTTGCGCTGTTTTTCACAGATTCGTTGTCATAACGCTTGCTGCTGCGAATCAGAATTTGTTAACCATTGGTCACTAGCTTTGAGTCGGGGTTAACAGCAGTCCTTCGTAGCAGGCACCGACAGAGCCGTTGCGACGCGCCCAGGATAGGCAGCACAAGGGGATTGGCATGCGTGTATTGTTGATTGAGGACGATAGCGCCACAGCGCAGAGCATCGAACTGATGCTGAAGTCCGAGAATTTCAACGTCTACACGACAGATCTTGGCGAGGAAGGCATCGACCTCGGCAAACTGTACGATTACGACATTATCATGCTTGACCTGAACCTCCCGGACATGTCCGGTTACGAGGTCCTGCGGACATTGCGCGTGTCCAAGGTCAAGACTCCGATCCTCATCCTCTCCGGCCTTGCGGGCATCGAGGACAAGGTGCGTGGCCTCGGCTTCGGCGCCGACGACTACATGACCAAGCCGTTCCACAAGGACGAGCTGGTTGCCCGCATTCACGCCATCGTGCGCCGCTCGAAGGGCCATGCCCAGTCGGTCATCGTCACGGGCGACCTGCGCGTCAATCTGGACACCAAGACGGTCGAAGTGGCCGGCCAGCGCGTCCATCTGACGGGCAAGGAATACCAGATGCTGGAGCTGCTCTCGCTCCGCAAGGGCACCACCCTGACCAAGGAAATGTTCCTGAACCACCTGTATGGTGGCATGGACGAGCCCGAACTGAAGATCATCGACGTGTTCATCTGCAAGCTGCGCAAGAAGCTCGCGGCGGCAACGCACGGCAAGAACTACATCGAGACCGTCTGGGGCCGCGGCTATGTGCTGCGCGAGCCCGACATGGAAGTGGCGGCCTGACCGCCCCTGACCCCTCTCGCTTCCTGATGAAAGGCCTCGCCGGCGGTGCCGGCGAGGCCTTCGCTTTTGGTCACGGCGGCGATGCGGCCGCGCCCCGTCAGAGGTTCAGCTGGTAGGACGCCGGCACATAGCGGAAGCCGTTGCCGGCCGCCTCGACAAAGCCAAGTGCCGGTGCCGGCATGTGATAGCCGATGAAGGGAATGCGCTCGCTCGCCAGCATGCCGAGCACCTTGCGCCGGGTAGCGGCTGCCGCGGCCTTGTCCATGTCAAACCGGACCTCCCAGTCCGGCTGCGCCAGCGACCAGACATAATGATTGGTCATGTCGCCGGTGATCAGCAGCTGCTGACCGCCGGACTCCAGCCGGTAGACCATGTGCCCGGGCGTGTGGCCGAAGGCGGCCATGCCGGTGATGCCGGACACGACGCTGCCGCCATCGCCCAGGAACGTCATCTTTTCGGCAAAGGGCGTGATGTTCGTCGTCATCAGCTTGGCGACCCCGTTGCTGGCCGGATCCTGCTTCGACCAGAAGTCGAACTCGCCCTGCCCCGTCACGTAGCGGGCATTTGGGAAGGCAGCCGCGCCGGCCTCCACCATGCCGCCGATGTGGTCCGGATGCATGTGGGTGAGCACGACGATGTCGACCTGCTCGGGGCTGTAGCCGGCAGCCTGCAGGGCCTGGCGCAGGTTGCCGCGCCCCGGACGCCCGCCTTCGCCCACGCCCGTGTCGAACAGCACGAGCTCCTGCCCCGTATTGACCAGCGTCGGCGTGAAGGAGTTGCGGAACCGGTCGACGGGCAGGAAGTTGGCGCCCGAGACGGCCGCGAATTCCTCCGGCGTCGCATTCATGCCGAAGGTCTTCTGGGGCTCCTCGCTCACCGCCGCGCCGTCCAGCAGCGTGGTGATCTCGAATTCGCCCAGCCGGAACCGGCCGATCACGGCCGGTGCGGCCTCCTGCTTCGGCGCGGCCGCCTGCGCCGCCGAAACCACGAGCCCAGGCCCCGCAAGACCAACAAGGCCGAGACCGGCGGCGCCGGTCAGGATGCCGCGGCGGGAAAGGGTGAATGTCTGATCCGTCATGTTGCCTCCTTCGGGCTCTCGCCCCTCATTCACGGTCTGACGGTCCGGAATGTGCGAACCGGCGTGTCTACGCCGGCTGGAGGAGACGGGATTGCCGGAGGCGGCAATCCGGGCGCACCCTGACGCCTTTGTGATGCCCGCGTGATCGCACATGAAAATGGCCGGTCCTTGCGGGACCGGCCACTCGACAGGCAACGGGCGACTGCGGTCGCCGGACTTACTTGAGGCTGAAGCTGCTGGCCATGGCGAGGCGCGGCGCAGCCTTGGCTTCCGCAGCCTGCTTCGGCTGGTAGAGGCCACGCTGTCCCGGCACCGGCTGGAAGGCATCTGTGAGGCCGACCACCGTCTCGGCCGCGCCCAGGACCAGGAAGCCGTCCTCGGGCATCATCTTGGCGATGCGCTGGAGGATGTCGATCTTGGTCTGCTGGTCGAAATAGATCAGCACGTTGCGGCAGAACACGATGTCGAACTCGCCCAGATGGGAAAAGTTCTCAAGCAGGTTCAGCTTGCGCCACTCGATCATCGCCCGCAGTTCCGGATTGATCTGCCAGAGATCACCCTGCTGCGAGAAATACTTCAGCAGCATCTGGATCGGCAGGCCGCGCTGCACCTCGAACTGGCTGTAGATGCCGGCCTTCGCCTTTTCCAGGACCTCGGACGACAGGTCAGTGCCGACGATGCGGATCCGCCAGCCGGCAACCTTGTGCGCGGCTTCCTTCAGGCAGATGCCGAGCGAATAGGGCTCCTGCCCGGTCGAGGCGGCGGCGCACCAGATCTTCATGCTGCGCGTGCTGGCACGTTTTTCCAGCATGGCAGGCATCATGATGTTGGTGAAGTGCTCGAACGGCGTCTTGTCGCGGAAGAAGAACGACTCGTTCGTCGTCATGGCCTCGACGACCGCATTGGCCAGCATGGCGTTGCCGCCGCGCTGCAGGCTCATGACCAGCGCCGACAGTGTGTCGATGCCGTTCTTGCGCGCAACGGGAACCAGACGGCTCTCGACCAGGTACTGCTTGTCGTCGGACAGGACCAGACCCGAGCGTTCCTTCAGGAAGCGCTTGAGGAACTCATACTCAGTCGGGGTCATCGGGCACTCCCCTTCAACACGCGCACGATCTTGGGACCGATCTCGAGCAGCGGCAGGACGTCGCTGCACTGGCCGGTGTTGGCCGCGGCACCCGGCATGCCCCAGACGACGCTGGAGGCCTCGTCCTGGGCGATGATGCTGCCGCCGCCGCCGGAGATGGTCTTCACGCCATTGGCGCCATCGGACCCCATGCCGGTCAGGACGACCGCGAGCGTGGCCGATCCATAGGCCTTGGCCACGCTGTCGAACAGCGGATCCACGGCCGGCTTGCAGAAGTTAACCGGCGGATCATCGGTCAGACGCACCTTGACCGCACCGGCATCCTTTTCGAGGATCATGTGCTTGCCGCCAGGGGCCACGTAGATGTGACCCGGCTGCAGCACGTCGCCCATCTCGGCCTCCTTGGAGGGCCGCATCGCGGCCTTGCCGATGTGCTCGGCGAGGATCGCGGTGAAGGTGGGCGGCATGTGCTGGGTGATCACGACCGGAATGTCGGTGATGGCCGGTCCGATGTCCTTCATCAGCTGCTGCAGCGCCTGGGGGCCGCCGGTCGAGGAGCCGATGGCAAGGATGCGGGGACGGGCCGAGGAATAGGGTTTCAGCTGGAACCCGGGCTTGCCCGCATCCGCCCCGCGCGCGGCCGGCAGGGCCGGACGGTTGGCAAGGGCACCGACGGGCGCCTGGGACGCGGTCTTGCCGGCGTTGGTCTCCGCCCGCATCGTCTTGCCGCGACCGGACAGGCGCCGGGCACGCTCGCCGAGAACCTTGACCTTCTCGATCAGCTCACGGCGGAAATCGACGGATGTC